>JAFEBB010000079.1 GCA_018266075.1 Deltaproteobacteria bacterium
TTTCATCCAGCAGGACGACGGTGGTGAGGACGTGTTCGTCCACCACACCGCCATCGCGATGGATGGCTTCCGCACCCTGGCCGAGGGCCAGAAGGTGCAGTTCGACGTCGCCAAGGGCCCCAAGGGCCTGCAGGCGTCGAACGTTCGCGCGGCCTGAGCCAACGTCGCCACTCCGAAAGGGCCCGGCCTCGGATGAGGCCGGGCTTTTTCATTCGGGTGTAGTGTCCCATTCACGGTCACGCTCTAGGAGGAGCCATGCAGTTCCGTTCGAGCAAGCGTCAGAAGGAGCTTCAGCGCCAGGAGCACCAGAAGGAGAAGGAGGCCAAGAAGGCCGAGCGCGCGAAGGAGAAGGGCGACAAGCCGGCACGCTCCGCCGACTACGACCCGGACATCGCCGGCATCATCCCCGGGCCGCAGCCCAAGCCGGAAGATGGCCAGCCGTAGCGCGTCGTTCCTGGTTCCTCGTTGCTGGTTCCTCGTGCGCCACACGCCAGGAACCAGGAACCAGGGACCAGGGACCGACGGACGGCGACCCGAACGTCCGCGTGTTAGCGTTTCCGCGCCATGAAAAGCGCGTTCGACAAGTTCCAGGGGACGTCCAGCTACATCACCTCCGAGCCGCTGCGCCACGCGGTGAACGTGGCCCTGGCGCTCGAGCGCCCGCTGCTGGTCCGCGGCGAGCCGGGCACCGGAAAGACGCTGCTCGCTGAGCAGGTTGCCCAGTCGCTTGGGCTGCCGCTCCTCCGCTGGCACGTGAAGAGCACCACCAAGGCCCACGACGGCCTCTACGTCTACGACGCCGTCCAGCGCCTGCACGACTCGCGCTTCGGCGACCACGACGTGCGCGACGTCAAGCGCTACATCAAGCTCGGGCCGCTCGGCCGCGCGCTGCAGAGCGAGAAGCGCGTGGTGCTGCTCATCGACGAGGTGGACAAGGCCGACGTCGAGTTCCCCAACGACCTGCTGCACGAGCTGGACGCGATGCGGTTCACCATCGGCGAGACCGGCGAGGAGATCGTCGCGCGGGAGCGACCGTTCGTGGTCATCACCTCCAACAACGAGAAGGAATTACCCGACGCGTTCTTGCGCCGGTGCATCTTCCACTACATCGAGTTCCCCGATCGCGAGCTGATGCGCCAGATCGTGAAGGTCCACCACCCGGACCTCGAGGCCCGCGTGCTCGACCAGGCCCTCGACGTGTTCTTCGAGCTGCGCGACACGCCGCGGCTGCGCAAGCGCCCCTCGACCAGCGAGCTCATCGACTGGATCTCCGCGCTGCGCCGCTCGGGCGTGGACCTCGCGCGCGTGGGCGGCGGGATTCCCTTCCTGGGCACGCTGCTCAAGACCGAGCAGGACGTCCAGGCGGTGCTCAAGAACTGAGCGCGCCATGCTGCTCGACTTCTTCTACGAGCTGCGGCGTCGCAAGGTCCCGGTGGCGAGCCAGGAGTGGCTCGCGCTGATGCGCGCGCTCGCGCTCGGCCTGCACGAGAGCTCGCTCGACGGCTTCTACCATCTGTCGCGCGCCATCCTGGTGAAGGACGTGGCCCTCTTCGACGCCTTCGACGACGCGTTCCTGGTCACCTTCAAGGGCGTGGCCGCCGACTCACTGTCGCTCGTCGAAGACTTGATGAAGTGGCTCGAAGATCCCAAGAAGCTCGAGCAGCTCACCGAAGAGCAGAAGCGCATGATCCAGATGCTCGAGATCAAGGAGCTGCGCGAGCTCTTCGAGAAGCGGCTGGCCGAGCAGAAGAAGCGCCACGAGGGCGGCAACAAGTGGATCGGCACCGGCGGCACGTCGCCGTTCGGCCAGGGCGGCAAGCATCCGACGGGCATGAGCGTCGGCGGCGGCGGGCAGAAGACGGCGATGCAGGTGGCCGAGGAGCGCCGCTACCGCGCGTATCGAAAAGACGTGCTCCTCGACGTGCGCAAGATCGACGTGGTGTTGCGCACGCTGCGCGACCTCGGGCGCGAAGGCGCGCCGAGCGAGCTCGACCTCGACGACACCATCGAGAAGACCGCGCAGAACGCGGGCGAGCTGGAGATCGTGCAGCACCCGCCGCGCCGCAACCGGACGCGCCTGCTGCTCTTGATGGACGTGGGCGGCTCGATGGACCCCTACGCGCGATTGGTCGAGCAGCTCTTCACCGCCGCCTCGCGCACCGGCCGCTTCGCGCGCTTCCGGCACTACTACTTCCACAACACCATCTACGACTTCGTCTACGAGGACGCGTTCTTCGAGAAGAAGGTGCCCTTCGCCGACCTCATCCACGGCAGCGAGCGCCGCGAGAGGCTGGTGCTGGTGGGCGACGCGGCCATGCACCCCGCGGAGCTGCTCAGCCCCGGTGGCTACGGCTGGTACTCGGAGGGCGGCCGCACCGCGAGCATCGACCGCATGCGCAACCTCGCATCGCACTTCCGGCGAACCGCGTGGCTCAACCCGACCGCCGATTACGAGTGGCAGCAGACCACGGTGAAGACGCTGCGCGCGCTGTTCCCGATGTTCCCGCTCACCGTCGAGGGCATCCAGGGCGCGGTGCGACAGCTCCTGCGCGGCGGCGCGCCCATCGCTGCCTGACCCGGACGGGTTAGTGGGGCTTCTAGAATTTCTCTGGCAACATGCGCGTCGCAAAGTCGCCGGCACGAGCCGGCGCATTCGGCGCTCGCGCGCCAGGAGACAGACCATGAAGCGCGTCCTCGGGTTGGCGATGGCAGTGGGCATCTTCGGTTCTTCGGCGGTGGCGATGGCGGCCGATGCCCCGGCCCCTGCCAAGACGGAGGCTCCGGCCACGGCGAAGACCGCCGCCGCGAAGACCGCCGCGAAGGCACCGGCCAAGACCGCGACCAAGGCGAAGGCCAAGGACGAGAAGGCCGCGGGCGCCAAGCCCACGGTGCAGCCCACCCAGGGCGCGGCGAGCAAGGCCGGCGGCGGCGCCGGCGCGGCGAAGATGGAGGGCGGCGAGTAATCGCGCTCACGCTTCGCTGAAACACGAAGGCCGCCCGGTGCAAACCGGACGGCCTTCTGATCTTTCAAGCGCTCGCGGCTACTGGCAGGTGCCGTTGATGCACGAGCCGCCATCGCAGTCGACGTTGGTGCGGCATGCCAGGCCCGCGTCGACGCCGCCCGTGGTCCCGCCGCTTCCCGACGTGCCGCTGGTGCCGGTGGTGTTGGCGGGGAACTCGCAGATCCCGCCGATGCACGACTGGCCCGTGGCGCAGTCCGAGTCGGTGTTGCAGCTACCGCCCGTCGTGCCACCGGTGGTGGTGCCCGAGCCGGTGGTGCCGCTCGACGCCGGCTGGCAGACGAGGTTCACGCACGCGTCGCCCGAGGGGCAGTCCGAGTCGGCGCGGCAGGGCGCCGGGCCCGCGTCGACGCCGCTCGTGCCCGACGTTCCGGTGGTGCTCGAGGTCCCGGTGCTGCCGATGGGCTGGCAGACGAGGTTGATGCAGGCGTCGCCCGAGGGGCAGTCCGAGTCGGCGCGGCAGGGCGACGGTCCAGCATCGACGCCGCTGGTGCCCGAGGTGCCGGTGGTGCTCGACGACGCGCCAATGCACTGGCCGCTGGAGCAGACCTGGCCTGTGGCGCAATCGCTGTCCGCGGTGCAGCCGCTGCCGGTGGTGCCCGTGGTGCTCGACGCACCCGCGGTGCAGACGCCGTTCACGCAGCTCTGGCCGGTGGCGCAGTCGCTGTCGGTGCGGCAGACGTTACCGGTGGTGCCCGAGGTGCCGGTGGTGCTCGACGCGGCCGCGCCGCAGACGCCGTTGACGCAGCTCTGACCGGTGGCGCAGTCGCTGTCGGTGCGGCAGGCGTTGCCGGTGGTGCCCGAGCTGCCGTTGGTGCTCGAGGTGCCCGTCGTGCTGGGCGAGACGCAGGTGTTGGACACGCAGGTCTGGCCGCTGGCGCAGTCGCTGTCGGTGCTGCAGCCGCTCGTGGTGGCGGGCTGGTAGCGGGTGAAGCCGGTCACGCTGAACGAGACGTGGTGCGCGACCGAGTCGATGCTGAGCTGCTCGTGGTTGAAGTGCAGGCGCGTGCCATCGGACTCCTCGCCCTCGACCACCAGCTCGGCCTCGCTGCCGCCGCTGGGAAGCGCGTAGTCGAGGGTCACGCTGGCGGGCGTGGCGAAGTGGGTGCCATCGGGGCCGAACTCCACCGTCGGGCCGGCGCCGGTCGCTGCCGACGAGATGTCGTTCTCGGCCACGGTGATGGTGATGGTGGTGTCCTGCGAGAGCGAATTGGGCGGGATGGTGATGGACGTGCCCGCGAGCGCCGCGTCGTCCGACGCGCTGACGGTGATGGTGCCGCCCTGCGAGGCCGAGATGGCCTGCGACTTCACGTAGCGGCTGCCGACCTGCGAGTTGCCGCCACAGCCGAGCGCGCCCAACAAGCCGAGCCCGACGAGGATCTTCCGCGACATGGTGAGCCTCCTGTGCTGCGTTCGCGCGGTGAATGGCTCCACGCCCGGCCACCTTCAAGAAAAGAATTCGCGCCCGAAATCAGCGCCCCAGCGCCTGCTCCACCTCGGCCCGCCGCGGGCCTTGCGGATGGCGCTCGAGGTACGCGCGCAGCGAGGCCTCGGCGCCCGCGAGATCGCCCGACTGGCGCTGACAGAACGCGGTGAAGAAGAGCGCCTCGGCAGCGGAGGGCGTGCCCTCGAGCTTGCGGTAGTCGTCGATGGCTTCGGACCAGTCGCGGCGATCGCGGTGCAGGTTGGCGCGCAAGAGCCGCATCTCGTGGGCGCGCTCGCTGCCAGGGTAGTGCGCGAGGAACCCGTCGAGCGACTCCAGCGCGGCGCCTGGCTTCTGCAGCGCGAGCTGGACCTCGATGGTGGAGATCGCCACCTCCTGGTTCAGCGCGCCGCGCGGGTAGCTCGACTGGTAGCGCTCGAAGGCATCCAGCGCGCCGGGCAGATCGCCCAGGCTCCGCTGACGCAGCCGGCCCAATTCGTAGAGCGCGAGATCCGCGCGCGGCTCGTGCGCGTCGACGACCTGCTGCAAGAGCCCCGCGGCCTCGCGCGCGTGACCCTGCTGCGCCAGCTCCAGCGCGCGCGCGTAGTGATCCACCGGCGGTGCGGGCGTCGGGAGCGGCGTGGGCTCGGCGCGGACGATGACTGGAACCTCGGGCGCGGCGACTGGCGCGGGCGGGACGGGCGCGGGCGTGGGCACCGGCGGCGTCTCGACGGCGGTCGGCTTGGGCTCGATGGGCTGAGTTCGCGTCGGCTCGCGGTGCGGTATCTCGACGTGCGGCGCGGGGCGCTCGACCTTGGGCGCCGCAGCGACGACGACCGGAGCCGGCGTCACGTCGACCTTCGCGGATTCGGGCTTGACGGGTGCAGCCTCGCTCTTCGCGGGCGCTGCGAGCCGCACCACGGAAGGCTCGCCTGCGCGCACGCGCGTCTCGAGCTCCACCTTGCCCGAGCTCGAATCTGCCGTGATGCGATGCACGCCTTCGCTCGCGAGGACGCTCGTCGGGGCGGGACCGAGCGCCGCGCCGTCCATGGCGACGCGGAAGTCGCGCTCGCCCTCCACCCGAACCTCGCTGCGCGCGCCGCCGCCGCCCACCGCCTCGAGCAGCGCGACCACTTCGGTGGTCACGATGCTCGCGGCGACGGCGTCCGGGGCATTGCTGCGCCAACGCTGACCGGCGCTCACCCGCCAACGGAGGTCGCCGCGCGAGGCTTCGACCGCGCCCGAGGCCACGTCCACCACGGTCTCGCCCGCCGCGTCGAGGCGGACCTCGTAGGTTGAATTCTCTCCGCGCAGCACCTGCTCGCCCGACTGGAGCACCACGTCGCTCGAGGGCGTGTGCAGCGCGAGCTTGCCCGCGGTGAGCCGAAGCCGGGTGGGGCCATCCAGGGCGATGGTGGTGTCTGCGTCGAGCGCCGCGGCGGCCCGACCGAGCTCGAGGACTGCCCGCGCGCTGGCTCCCGTGTGCAGTCGGCTCCCCGGAGCGAGCACCTGGCCCGCGTGCGCGGCGATGTCGGCCTGCGGCGGCGTCCCGAGAACTACGTCGCCTGCGGCGAGCGTCAGCACTGCCTCGGGGACCGGATGTGGCGCAGAGATGCCGCGCCAGACCAGGAACACCAGCGCCGCCGAGCCCGCAGCCGCCAGTGCCATGCGGAAGAACGGCGGACGCTGCGGCTGCACCCGCTCCGCCTCGAGCCGGCGCCACACGCGCTCGCGTGCGAGGTCGTCGCGAACGGGCTCGCCGAGCCGCGCGAGGAGCTCGGCGCTCTGGCGGTCGGCGGGCTCGGCGCCGTCCACGAGCCGCTGCGGGTCGTGCTGGCTCATGACGACTCCTCCATCACGCCGATGCGCCGGCCGATGCGCGCGAACTCCTTGCGCGCGTGAAACAGCCGCGTCCAGACCGTGTCCACCGGGCAGTCCACGCGTCGAGCGATCTCCTCGCCGGAGAGGCCCTCGATCTCGAAGAGCACGAACACCTCGCGCTTCTTGGGCTTCATGCGCTCGAGGATGCGCGACACCTGGGCTTGCGCTTGCGCCTGCTGGAGCTGGGCCTCGGGCGTGGGGCCGCGCGCGACCTCAGCCTCGGGATCTGCCGCTGGGCCGAAGATGCTCATGAGCGCGCTGCGCACGCGGCGCCGGCGGTGGTGATCGGTCACCACGTTCGCGCAGATTCGATAGAGCCAGGTGGTGAGCTGACCTTCGTGGAAGCGATCCAGCTTGCGGAAGGCGATGGCGAACACGTCGTGGGCCACGTCGTCGAGCTCGGCGGGCGGCGTGCCCAGGTTGCGCGCGGTGCGGTGCACGAAGTCGAAGTGCGCGGCGTAGAGCGAGCGCCACGCCGCCGCGTCGCCCGAGCGGCAGCGGGCAACGAGCGCGAGCGTGCGCGCATCGTCGGCCT
The DNA here is from genome assembly GCA_018266075.1 of Deltaproteobacteria bacterium. Classification (GTDB taxonomy): domain Bacteria; phylum Myxococcota; class Myxococcia; order Myxococcales; family SZAS-1; genus SZAS-1. The sequence goes on from JAFEBB010000079.1 coordinate 6,860, forward strand.
CGGGAGGCGCGGGCGTGGGGTCCACCTTGAGCATCACGAGCAGCATGGCGCGCAGGTGGATGGTGCGGCCAGCCTCCCACCTTCAAAAAAAGAGCTTGGACAGCCCGAGCGAGATCCCGCCGTCAAAACGGCTGCTTGGATAGAGGTCCGCTGAGCCGTCCACGCTGTACGTGGTGGTGCTGGCATAGACGCGCCCGTCCGCGCGCAGCGTGAGCGCGATGCGAGCCGGGAGGCCGAGCTCGTACGCCGCGCGCGCGCCAAGGAATGGAATCGTCGTCGTGGCAGGCGCGTCATGAAATACGCGCGCTCCGCTTGCGCTGACGCTTTCCAGCGCCACGCCCGGCCCGGCGTCGAGCACCAGCGCGCCAGGCCCGAGCGGCCGAACCCAACCGGCGACGAGCTCCGCACGGCCGGCGGTGGCGCTCAGCGTCCCCGGTCCGGTCGTGTCGTCCGGTAGGCCCTTGAGCGCCCTCGACTCCGACGTCGAGCCTGCGATCGCGAGCTCCAGCCGCAGCGCGCCGCGCTGCACACCACCGCCGAGCTCCACCATCGGCCGAAGCGCGAGCAGCCCGCTCTCCACGCCGCCCGCGAGCTCCAGCACGCCGAACCACGGCACGGGCGGCGTCGGCGGCTCTGGCGGCGGAAGCGGAGCGATCACCGCCGGCCCGCCCTTCCAGTTCACCTCGATCAAATAGCGGTCGACCATCAGCGCTGCGGTGTCCGCCAACGCCACGCAGTCGGCGCCGGGGTCGGGCAGGGCGCGCTGAAGCGGCGAGTCGCCGGCGCCTCGGACCTGCAGGCTCCACTGGCCCGGTCCGCGCTCGACGTTGACGGCCACGTCCCCGGCAGTCACCTCGCCGCCTGCGCGCACCTCGTCGGCCGGCCGCCGCAGGTGGATCGCGGCCACGAGCTTCTCTGCGCTGCAGCTCGCAGGGTCCGCGGGGAGTGCCACCCGAATGGTCGACGCGCGTGCGTTGGGCGCGGCGAGCGTCGCCGCGAGCGCCAACCAGCGGCAAAGCTTGCTCAGGCCAGCACCATGCGCGTGTAAGCGCCCACGAAGAAGGTGATGAGGATGATGCCGATGATGGTGAGGATGGTGTTCACGTACTTGAACCGCCGGTCCTTGCCCATCACCTCCCAGCCGATGTTCGCGCCGATGATGGACTGCAGGCTCATGGTGAAGAGCGCCAGCTGGCTCATGTTCTTGAGCACGTGGATCTCGCCGTTGAACTTTACCTCGGTGTCGTGACACGCGGCCCGGTAGATGAACGAGAAGATGAGCGACATCACCAAGGCTGTAACAAGAATGTTAATGAGTCGCACGCCCCAGCCGAAGCCCTTCTCGAACACCAGCCACTGGAACGCCGCCGAGGCGCGGGTGAGCGCGTCGCCCTCACGGAGATCGCGCGCGGTGGCGTAGTGCCGCTGGAACCAGTAGGCCCAGTCGTGGTCGGCCGGCTGAGCCTGCTTGGCGAAGGCGTCCTGCAGGGTGCTGAACTCGTCGAGCGCGTGGTCGAAACACACGCCGCGCAGATCGTCGCTGCCGTCGGCGTCGCGCTCGAGGCGGGCGTCCTTGGCTGCGCCGTCCACCTTGCCGCCCGCGCACGCCTCGTAGAAGAGCGTGTGCGTGCCGTCCTTGCGCTCCACCTGGTCGCGGGCGATCTGGAACGCGCCGATGCTCGCGCCCCAGAAGGAGAGATCGCTCGCGTCGGTGAGCGTGGCGTCGGCGAGGGAGAGCCGGCCGGAGATGTTGCTCTCGTCGAGCACCAGCGAGCCGTCGAGCTTGGCGCGGTTGAGCGCCACCTCGCGCCCCGCCATCGCCGACAGATCGAGCCGCCCGTGCACCTCGGCGCGCTCCAGGTGCAGCTCGCCGATGCGCGCGCCGTAGAAGAGGATCGAGGTCGGCCTGTTCGCTGCGCCGAAGCGCACCGCCTCCAGCACCAGGCGGCCGTCGACGTTCAGGTTGGCGAAGCTCACGTCGGCGTCGAACTGCGAGCTGAGATCGTCGGGCCCGGCGACGCCATACGCCGGCCCGGAGAACGCCGCGGGATCGGCGTCCTCGTCGCCCAGGTAGAGCCGGTACAGCCGCGGCAGCGACGCGAGGTCGGCCTGGTAGCGCCGCCGCTGCCCGCCATCGAGCGCAAAGCGCGCCGTCCCGCGCACGTGCACATCGGCGAGCGAGAGCGGCGCCGTCACCTCCAGCCCGAACGCGTCGAGCGCGGCCAGATCGCTCTCGTCGAGCCGCACCGGCGCGTGCAGCTTCGCGCGCGAGAGCGCCAGCCGCTCGCCCACGTGCATGCGCGTGAGCAGCGCCGGGCCTTCGAAGCGCGCGCCCTCGAAGGTCGCGCCGCGATCGAAGTTCGATTCGTCGAACGTCGACGCGGCCAGGAAGCGCGCGCCATTCAAGTCCACCATCGCGCCGCGCGCGCGAAGCGACGACAGATCGGCCTGGCCGTCGAAGCGCGTGCCGCCCAGGTACGACGCGCCGCCGAGCTCCAACCCACGGAGCTGCGCGGCCTGACCGAAGCTGGCGAAGCGCAGGTCGAGCGTGTTCGGGAACTCGGCGTTGCGCAGGTCCACCGGGCCCAGGAACGTGGCGAACGCGAGCAGCCCCAGCCGCGAGGCCTTCACGCCCTCGAGCCGTGCCGCACCGGTGACCACCACGTCGCGCAGGCCCAGGGTGACGAAGCTCCCCGCAGGCAGCTTGGCGCTCTTGTTGGCCTCGCCCGCCCAGTGCTGGCCCACGAGCAGCTCGCCCACCACCGCGTGCTGCACGTAGAAGTCGTCGAGGTGCGCGCCGGCCGTGCGCAGCTTGCCAATCACCGACCGCGCGATGAGGAGCTTTCCGGGCTGGGTGAGGTTGCTCAGATCCAGCTCGGGGACGATCACGAACTTGAGCGCGCCGTCCTTGAGGAGCCGCGCCTTGGCTTCATCGGGCGTGAGGCGCTCCAGCGGGTGCGCTGCGCCGTCGGGGCCGGGCAGGGTGGGCGGCTCGGCGCCCTCGGCGGGCGTGGAGAGTTTCGCGAGCGCCGCGTTCGCGCGCTCGAGCAGCGTCGCGCTCCGCGGCCCTTCGACGAAGTGTCGGATGGCGATCGTCGCGGCGATGGGATCCTGCTGGATCGACCGGTCCCACGCGGTATCGGCTTCGGCGAGCTCACCGAGCGCCTCGCGCACCGCGGCCTCGCCCCAGCCCTTGCCCTTCACGGGGAAGTACATCGCCAGCTCGGAGCCTTCGATGGCCTTCCGGACCGTCTGCTCGGCGCCCGCACGGTCGCCGCTGGCGAAGGCCTTCTTTCCGGCGGCCAGGAGCGCGTCGGGGTCGGTGCTCGCCGGGCTGTCGTGCACTGGACCGGGCCAAGGCCCGGGAGGCGGCGCGGCGCTCCCGTGCGCGGAACGGACCTGGCCCCAGCTCCAGAGCACCACGCAGGTGAACCCGAGGAGGCGCAGGAGCTTGGCGGGAGAAAGTCGAGAAGTGCGCATGGCCGGGCGAGCTTCGCGCGAATGGGTCAACCCCGGGAAGTCCCGTCGGGGGCGCCCCCGTTCGGGCGGGTGGCACCGGCTGCAAGCAGTGCCTAATGATGCAAGCGCGAATGGCGCCCTCGCTCGGGCGCCAAGGAGCGGCCGTGGCCGACGACTTCGAGGGGACGGTGCTGATCGCCGAGGATGACGAGGCCATCCGCGACGGCCTCTCCATGTCCCTGGAGATCGAGGGCTACCGGGTGCTCATCGCCGCCGACGGCCGGGAGGCGCTGGAGCTCTTGCCGACCATCGAGGCGCCGTGCCTGCTCCTGCTCGATCTGTTGATGCCGGTGATGAACGGCTGGGAGCTGCTCGAGGCCAAGAACGCCGACCCGGCGCTCGCGCCCATCCCGGTGGTGGTGCTGTCGTCTGCCGATGAGAAGCAGCGGCTGCCCGGCGTGGCGGCGTTCGTGCCCAAGCCCTACGAGCTGGACAAGGTCATCAACGCCATCCGCCAGTTCTGTGGACGCAGCGCGCCGCGCGGCCGCGCCGCGGGCCGAATGCTGAACTGAACAACCGCGGAAAACACGAAGGGCCTCACCGTCTCCGGCGAGGCCCCTCGATTCGTCGCGAAGCGGTGACGCTTAGCCGTTCGACGCGGCCGGCTGCGTGCCGGTGGCGCCGCCGGTGCTCTTCACGGCGCTCTCGATGCGCATGCCGTAGAACGAGCGCCACACGAACACCAGCGACACGGCCAGCATCACGATGGCGATGCCGAAGCGCGTGCCCTGCGCGAACTGGGTGGCGAGCTCCACCGCCAGCAGGCCGAACAGGGTGGTGAACTTGATCACCGGGTTCAGCGCCACGCTCGAGGTGTCCTTGAACGGGTCGCCGACGGTGTCGCCCACGACCGTCGCGGCGTGCAGGTCGGTGCCCTTGGCCTTGAGCTCGACTTCAACGAGCTTCTTGGCGTTGTCCCAGGCGCCGCCGGCGTCGGCCATGAAAATCGCCTGATACAGGCCGAAGAGGGCGATGCTGATGAGGTAGCCGATGAAGAAGAACGAGTCGAAGAAGGCGTACGCCAGGGTGCTGAAGAACATCACCATGAAGATGTTGATCATGCCCTTCTGCGCGTAGATGGTGCAGATCTCCACCACCTTCTTGCTGTCCTCGACCGAGGCTTTCTCCACGCCCTCGAGCTTGATGTTGGCCTTGATGAACTCCACCGCGCGGTACGCGCCCGTGCTCACGGCCTGCATCGACGCGCCCGTGAACCAATAGATCACCGCGCCGCCCATCACCAGACCGAGCAGGAAGGGGGCGTTGAGGAGCGAGAGCTTACCGATCGCCACCTGGTCGGTGAGGCCGCTGGTGAGCGACATGATGATCGAGAAGATCAGCGTGGTGGCGCCGACCACCGCGGTGCCGATGAGCACCGGCTTGGCCGTGGCCTTGAAGGTGTTGCCCGCGCCGTCGTTCTCCTCGAGGTAGTGCTTGGCCTTCTCGAAGTCGGGCTCGAAGCCGAACTTCGCCTTCACTTCCTCCTTCACGTTGGGGACCGCCTCGATGAGCGAGAGCTCGTAGACGCTCTGGGCGTTGTCGGTCACCGGGCCGTAGCTGTCGACGGCGATGGTCACCGGGCCCATGCCCAGGAAGCCGAAGGCCACCAGGCCGAACGAGAACACCGCGGGGGCGAGCATGATCGCCCCGAGGCCCATGCCGGACACGTAGTAGGCCGCGCCCATGAGGGTGGTGATCACCAGGCCCATCCAGTAGGCGCTGAAGTTACCGGCCACGAGGCCGGAGATGATGTTCAGCGAGGGGCCGCCCTCACGCGAGCTGGTCACCACCTCGTGCACGTGACCCGACTCGGTGCTGGTGAAGACCTTGATCATCTCCGGGATCACCGCGCCCGCGAGCGTGCCGCAGGTGATGATCGTGGAGAGCTTCCACCACAGGCTGCCGTCGCCGCCCAGGTTGGGGATGAGGATGTACGAGATGACGTAGGTGCCGGCGATCGACACGAGCGAGGTCAGCCACACCAGGAACGTGAGCGGGTGCTCGAAGTTCATCTTGTCGGCGTTGGCGTAGCGGCTCTTGGCGATGACGTCGTTGATGCCGTAGCTCAGCAGCGAGCTGAGCACCATCATCAGGCGCATCACGAAGATCCACACCAGCAGCTGCACCTGGACCATGGGGTCGTGCACGCCGCGCAGGATGAAGACGATGAGCGCCACGCCGGTGACGCCGTAGGTCTCGAAGCCGTCGGCCGAGGGGCCCACCGAGTCGCCCGCGTTGTCGCCGGTGCAGTCCGCGATGACGCCCGGGTTGCGCGCGTCGTCTTCCTTGATCTTGAAGACGATCTTCATCAGGTCGGAGCCGATGTCGGCGATCTTGGTGAAGATGCCGCCGGCGATGCGGAGCGCCGAGGCGCCCAGCGACTCACCAATGGCGAAGCCAATGAAGCACGGGCCCGCGTAGTCGCCCGGAATGAAGAGGAGGATGAACAGCATGATGAGCAGCTCGAGGCTCACCAGCACCGTGCCGATGCTCATGCCCGCGCGCAGCGGGATGGCGTAGGTGGGGAAGGGCTTGCCCTTGAGCGCCGCGAACGCCGAGCGCGAGTTGGCGAAAGTGTTCACGCGGATGCCGAACCACGCCACCGCGCACGAGCCGGCGATGCCCACGATGCTGAAGAGCACGATGATGGCCACGATGCCCAGGTTCAGCGGGTGCTCGATGGCGAAGCCGAAGTAGTAAACGATGATCGCCGCGATGAAGACCCACAGAAGGGCGATGAACTTCAGCTGGGTCATCACGTACGTCTTGCACGTCTCGTAGATGAGCTCGCTGATGTCCTTCATGCTCTGGTGGACGGGCAGGTTGTTCAGGCCGCTGTACTGCATCAGGCCGAACGCCATGCCGATCACGCAGATGCCGATGCCCCAGAGCAGCAGGCTGTGACCGTTGAGGCCATTGCCCACGGCCACGTCGAGCGACGGGAGGCGGATGTCGGCTTCGCTGGCCGAGGCCAGGCTGGCCATGCCCAGGACCATCGCCGCAGCCGCGGTCGAGATCGCAGGGCGCAGGAACTTCCAACGCTTGAGATCCATGTTTGCCACTCCTCAACTGGAGCTCGCGCAGAGGCCGCAAGGCGGCCCCGGTGAGCTCGGGTTTCGAGGGGTTGGCCGCTCGCAATCCGCGAACGCTTCAGCACGGCCTCGCCTCCGGCCGGAACGGGCCCGGAAGGGCGCGGCTCATACCACGCTGCGTCGAAGGCGACAAGGCGATCTCGCGCTCGCCAACCGCCATTCGACACGCCCTTGCACAGCCCGCTGGGCGGCTGCGTTGGGCCTGGAAAGAAAAGACGGGGAGAGCGACATGAAGCGCACGGTGCTGGCCCTGCTGGCCTTCGCGACGACGCTGGCGGCTTCCGGCCTGGCGCGCGCGAGCTGCAACATCCACAACGACACGGGCTACAGCTTCACGGTGGAGTCCGGGAACGTGTCGAACCAGCGGCTGGGCTCGCACACGCTGACCACCATCGCGCCGGGCAAGGTCATCGCCAAGAGCGACGACGGCAAGGCCAGCTTCGGCGGCATGTGCCGCGACGGCGAGTCCGTCGAGGTGAAAGAGGAGCGCGGCGTGGTGGTGATGGTACCCAGATAGTTCTACTCGGGGTGCGTCACCACGATCGGCTCGCCATGGGTGGGCGTCGCCGTGTCGCGCGAGGACTCGGGCACGAGCTCGGCGCTGGAGTAGTGCACGCCGCCCTGGCCGTCGACCCAACGGTAGATGACGGGCGGTTCGCCGCTGCCGTCGTCGACCGTGATCGCCTCCGGGCCGGTGTCCTGAGGCGCCGTCGACGTGTCCTGGTTCGCATCGTCGGGCGGCGGGGTCACGTCCGGGGGCACGCTGCCGTCGATGGAGACGTCGTCCACCGCTTCGTCAGTTGGCCCGTAGACCACCACCACGCCGCTCTCGACGTACGTTTCCTGCTGCGAGGCTTGGACTCCGGGCGCACGCGGCCCGCAGCCGTCGTGGTGTCGGCTGTGATTTCCGTCGGAGATGGGCGCGGCCGGGTGTGCGTTCCCCGCCGCCACGCCTTCCGCGTGATGGGTGGGCGCCGCGGGCTGCGAGCCGTGCGGCTGCGCGTTCGATCCGCGCCCGTTGGGCTGGATGTGCGGCGGCGGGGCAAGGTGCGCCGAGGTCGCATTGCTCGCGCGGGGCGCAGAGCTCGCAGCCGCGTGCGACGCGGTCGCTGCCGAGGGATGGCTCTGGGTGAGGGTGAGCGGCGCGAGGGTCAGCACGATCAGCGCGGTGGACATGGCGCACCTCCGGGGCAACCTGCGTTCGACGCCGGCGCCCCCCGATTATTCAACCGCTCGGCTGCCGCCGCTCGACGCAGTGCGAAAAAGTCAGTGGCTACCGGACGCTGGCGCGGCGTCGGCGAGCTCGTAGCGGGTGCGGCTGAGCAAGAAGAGCAGGCCCGCTCCCACGGCCATGGCCCCCGCGATCCCCAGGCCGACGAGGCCAACCTGGGTCTGGAAGTTGCGGTCGCTGCTCGACCCGGCGCCGCTGGCGGACGTCACGAACACGAAGCCCAGGTAGCCCGCGCCCAGCGCAGCCCCGCCGAGCAGCACCGCGCCCAGTCGCAGGGGCTTGCTGCCGGGCTCGACGCGCGCCTGCAGCTCGCCCGAGTGCAGCGAGAAGTCGAAGCTCGACGAGTCGGGCACGCCGTCGCCGCCGCCGAAGACGAACGAGGTGCCCGAGCGCGCGTCGACGACCACGTCGCACGGCGCCGCGCAGACCGCACCGGAGATCATCCGCGCGCCCTTTTCGTCGTAGACCATCACCGGCGGGCCCGAGTCGCGCTTGAGGACCAGTCCATTCGGTCCCATCAAGTGCAGCCGGATCACGCCCTGCTGGCCCAGCGGCGGCGGCGGTGCGGGCGGAGCCGCGACCTGCGACGGGTTCGCGTCGTATGCGGGCGGCGAGTAGAGCGGCGGCGGCTCGAGCGGGGCCGGTGGCGGCGGCGCGAGCGTCGCGGGGGGCGGCGGAGCATTCGGACCCTCGGCGCGGACCAGCGCGGGCCCGAACGAAGCGAGGAGCACGAGAGCAAAAGCGACGCGCCGCATCGCGAAATTGTCGGCTGCCCGCCCGGCTGGGGCAATGGTGTGCGTCGCTTTGCAGCCGACAGCGTCTTCCGACTAACCTGCCGCTCCCCCGGCCGCCCGGAGCACCCCATGAAGCGCCTCGTCCTCGCCGTCGCTTGCTGCGCCACGCTCAGCCTCGTCGGCTGCTTCTCCAGTCCGTCGGACACGGGCAGCTCCGGCAGCAGCGCGTCCAACGCCACCACCGCTGGCAACGGCACGCACACCACCGGCAACTCGGGCGGCGCCAACGGCTCGACCTCCGGCTCGGCGGGCACGACCGGAACCACCGCGTCGACGGGCGCGAGCATCGCCGGCAGCAGCGGCACCAGCGCCACCACGACCACCACCGTCGGTCCGACGATCGGCGGCGACGCGACCATCGGCGCGACCGGTACCACCGGCACCGTCAGCACGGGCAGCACGGGCACCATCGGCAGCGTGTCCAGCACCACCGGCTCGAGCGGCTCCACGGGCACCACCGCCTGCACGCCGTCGCCGAACGACACGCCGCTCATCGCCTGCAGCAAGGCGAGCTGCTGCAGCCAGCTCACCGCCTGCGAGAGCGACACCACCTGCCTCTGCTACGCCGGCTGCGTGGCCCAGACCGGCGATCCCACCCAGTGCTTCGGCACCTGCGGCACGCCCGACCAGACCACGCTCGACATGGGCCAGTGCACGAACACCAACTGCCCGCTTGGCGGCGGCAGCTCGGGGAGCACGGGCAGCACCGGCGGCGCGTGCGCGCCCTCGGCGAACGACGGCGCGTGCGTGGCGTGCACCAAGGCGAACTGCTGCTCTGATCTGACCGCCTGCGAAGGCGACGCCACCTGCATCTGCTGGGTGCAGTGCTTCGTGAGCGGCGGCGACTTCACCAGCTGCTCGGGGACGTGCGGCACCATCGACAACCAGACCATCAACATCGCCCAGTGCACCCAGAACTCCTGCGGCAACGAGTGCGCGGGCACGGGCGGCACCACGGGCACCACCGGCACCACGGGCACCACCGCGACGACGGCCACGGGCACGACCAACGCCAGCGTGTCGTCGACGTCGACCGGCGGCTCGGTGGGCTCGACGACGACCACGGGCACCACCGGGAGCGGCAGCACCACCACTGGCGGCTCGACGGGCACCTCCGGCAACGCGTGCGCGGCCGGGCCCAACGACGACGCATGCACCACCTGCGCGAAGTCGAGCTGCTGCTCGGACTACACGGCGTGCCTGGCGGACACGAGCTGCCTCTGCTGGGCGAGCTGCCTCCAGGGCGGCGGCGACATCGCGACGTGCGTCGGCCAGTGCGGCGCGCCGTCGACGGTCGCGCAGAACCTGAACACCTGCACCACCAACGCGTGTCCGAACACCTGCCCGTAGTCGCGAGCTAGGTCGAGCTAGGTCGATACCAGGACGGCGATCGGAAACTCGGCCCAGAGCCGGCGCAGCTCCAGCGCGCCCTGGCTCTCGAGCTTCTCGCCGGTCAGCAGATTCTCCCAGCCGGCGACGCCCTCCGGCAGCCGCACCTGCGCGGTCCACGCGGGCGTGCCGTCGGCGGCGTCGAGGCGCGCGAGCGTCCAGCGCGGGGCCACGAGGACCACGGTGCCCGTCGAGTGCCAGCGCGCGAGCGCGATGGTGTGCGGCGCGTCCGGACCTTCAACGGGCAGCGGCTGGTGCTCGCCGAGCTGGAAGAGCTCGGGCCGCGCCTTGCGCAGCTGGAGCGCGCGCCACAGCAGGTAGAGCTTGGACCGGCCGTCGTGCATGCCGCCGTCATGGGCCAGCTCGCGCGCGAGCGTGCGACGCGCGTCGGGCTCCTTCGCGCGACCCTCCAGCTCCTCCAGCAGGTGCGCGCGCAGCTCGAAGTCCACCGGCCGGCGATTGTCGGGATCGACCAGCGACAAGTCCTGCAGCTCGCAGCCCTGGTACACGTCGGGCACGCCGGGCGCGAGGCACTTGAGCGCGGTCATCGAGAGCGACGTCAGCGCGCCCGCTCGCGCCACCCGCCGGGCGAAGGGCAGGAACGCATCGAGGAACGGCCGCGCCCGCAGCACCGCTTCCACGAAGGACTTGAGCGCGCTCTCGTAGCCCGCGTCGGGGTTCGTCCAGCTGGTGTGCGCCTTGGCCTCGCGCGCGGCCTTCTCCATGTAGCCCGTGGTCCGCTGCACGAACGCGTCCCAGCCGGGCGTGCCGGGCTCGTCCGCCGGCGCTGCGCCCACCAGCGTCTGGTAGAGCAGGTACTCGTCCTCGCGGTCCGGCGCGGGCTCGCCCTCCACCTCGGTCTTGTGGGCCGCGTTGAGCTGCGCCCAGTGCGCCACGTGCGCGCTCCACTCCTGCGCCACCTCGCTCAGCGCGCAGATGCGCGCGCGCACGTCCTCGCTCCGCTTGGTGTCGTGCGTGCTCGACGCGTTCAGCGTGAACGGATGCTGCGCGCGCCGCTCGGCGCAGAAGGCGTGGAACTCGTTCAGGGTGGTGCCGAAGACGCGCGGCTCGCCGCCGACTTCGTTGAGCGCGATCAGCCGGTGGTAATTGTAGAACGCCGTGTCCTCGACGGCCTTCGCGGTCACTGGCCCGGTCGTCTGTTGCAGCTTGAGCGTGAACTCCAGCCACATCGCGCGCTCGGCCGCGGAGAGCGTCTCCGGGTAGCGAAGCAGCATCACGTCGCGCAGGAAGTCATAGACGCTGGCGGCCGTGGTCGGCGCGCGCCGCTTGGCTCGGGCGATCGTCTGCTCGATGTATTGGCGATCGCGCGCGTCCACGCTCGCGGCGTCCGGACCGCGAATGTACGTTCTATAGATTGGAAAACATGCAATGAATTCGACGAGTGCGCGCGCGAGCTCGTTCAAGGTGAAGTCGCGCGTGCGCCGGTTGGTCTCGCTGATTCGGTTGAGCCGCGCGGCGAGCATGTTGATCTCGCTCGCCATCGACGAGCTCATGATCTGCTTCTTCTTTTGATAGGTGAGCCCGGCAAAGTCATGCGGGTGGCCCACGAAGCTCGCGTAGGTGTCGCCGAGCGGCGTCTCCGCGGCGGGGTCCACGAAGAGCCCCGTCGAGGCCACGAGGAAGTCGTAGCCCGTGGTCCCCGCGACGGCCCAGCCGTGCGGCAGCGGCTCGCGCCTCGAGAGGATCTTCTCGGCCACCACGTAGAGCCGCTCGCGGGGGAGTTCGCCGGCCTCGAGCGCGTCCACGACGGCCTGTTCGACCCAGGCTCCGAGCTCCCAGGCCTCGGTCGTGGGCGCCTTCGCCAGCCGCCGCGCGCGCGCCGCCAGCCAGGCAATTTGTAAGTTTCTAAAGTAGCTCGCCGGGTCATACAGGCCGTCGGGATGGTCGATGCGCAGGCCGGTCGCGGTGCCGTCCGCGAGCAGGCCAATCACCAGGCGGTGCGCGTCGGCGAAGACGCGCGCGTCCTCCATGCGGATGGCCGCGAGCGTGTTGATGTCGAAGAAGCGGCGGTAGTTGATTTCCTCGCCGGCCGTTCGCCAATACGCGAGCCGGTATGCTTGATTGTCGAGGAGCGTATCCAGCAAATCGAAGGTACGCGGCTCGCCCGCCGTGCCGCCGAAGCGCTTCACGTTGGCGTCGACATGGCGGCAGATGGCCGCGTTCCTCTCGCAGAGCGACTCCAGCCGCCGCTTGGCGATTTCCTTCTCGCGGTTACGCTCCGCGACCTGCGACGCATCGGTCTCGTTGCGCGAGGGCAGCTTGTCGAGCTGGGTGATGATCGACTCCAGTTCCTGCAGCGCAGGATCGTTGGGCCCGAGCTCGGCCCTGACCGAGTCGAGGTCGAACTGGAGCAACTGTGCAATTCGCCCGGGCGAGACGGGGAAGGCGTTTTCAAAGTACGCCAGCACGAACCGGCCGCCCTCACGTGCGAGCTTGAGCTCGCCCCGCTCGAGCACCACGCCGTACTGATCGCCGAGCACCGGCACCAGGATCTTGTTGTTGAGCTCGCTCTTGATGGGCTTCCAATCGATATCGAAATACGGCGCGTGGACGCTCGCCGGGCCGTTCTCGAGCACGTCCATCCACCAGCGGTTCTGGTGGCCAATGCCCATGTGGTTGGGCACGAAGTCGATGATCTGCCCCAGGTTGTGCTCGCGGAGCGCCGCGCAGAGCCGCGCGTATGCCGCGTCGCCGCCGAGCTCCGCGTTGAGCTTGGCGTGATCCACCACGTCGTAGCCGTGGCTCGAGCCCGGCGCCGCCTGGAGGATCGGCGACAGGTACACGTCCGAGATGCCCAGCTTCGCCAGGTACGGAACGGCCTTCGCCGCGGCGTCGAAGCCGAACTGCGGCGAAAGCTGCAGGCGATAGGTCGCGGTCGGCCGGCGCAGCGGCTCGCGGCGGAGCTGCGTGGAGAGCTCACGCACCAGCGCGCGCGCGCGCGACTCCGGATCAGCCTCCAGCGAGACTTCTTGTTGGGTCTCGATGGTCACGGCCGCACCGGGCCGGACGAATCAGGGCAAGCGCGCGCTGCGTTGCGCCAGGCCGCGGAGGCGCGCGTTGGTGGCGCCGTCGGCGAGGAGCGCGGAGACGTCCTGGGGCATGCGGAACGTCCAGTTCGACTCCGCCACCGTACCCGGCACATTCACCCGCTCCCGAGTTCCCAGCGCGTCCTGAAAAGGAAGGAGCGTCAGGTCAGACCCCGAGCGGAATATGAGGTCGAGGATGGCGTCGCGCACCTGCGGGTCGAAGATCCTTGGAGCGCGCGCCTTGAGGTGGTTCAGCGCCGGGATGTCGAGGAACGCTTTGCGCTCGGCATCGGACAAGAGGTCGTACCACTCCGCCATCGACTCGGTGTCGTGCGTGCCCGTGACGGCCACCGAGAGCGCGGGCCACTTCATCGGGTCGCGGAACACCGCGTTGTCCTTCTCCCAGCGAAGCACGCGGTAGCCCGGCACGTTGAGCTTGGTGAGCGAGGTGCGCACGAAGTCGGGCACCGTGCCCAAATCCTCGGCGATCACCGTGGCGCGCTCCGAGAGCGTCCGCAGCACGGCCTCGCCATTCAGCGTCTGGTCCTTCTCGTTGTCGGGCGAGAACGCGGCGCGCTTGTCGGGGAAGCGGTGGTAGGTGCGGTACAGGCCCACCACGTGGTCCACGCGGTAGTAGTCGAAGAGCTCGGCCGCGCGGTGCCCGCGCGCGCGGAACCAGGCGAGCTTGTTCTGGGCCATCACGTCCCAGCGGAAGACGGGCAGGCCCCAGTCCTGGCCGTCGGCGCTGAAGGCGTCGGGCGGCACCCCCACGCGGGCGTCCATGCGGAACTCGTCCTGGTGCGCCCAGACGTCGGCCGAATCGCCCGCAACCACGAACGGCAGATCGCCCATGAGCTGCACGCCCAGGTTGCGAATCTCCGCGCGTGCGGCGCGCCACTGCACATCCAGCTGCCACTGGATCCACTTGAGGAAGAGCAGCTTGTCCTGGAGCCGGGTGCGGTGCGACGCGAGCGCGCCCGGATCACGGCCGGCGAGCTCGGGCTCCCAGTCGGTCCAGGCGGTGTTGCGCTCGTCGTGCAGCGCCTTGAAGAGGACGAACTCCTCCAGCCACTCGCGCTGCGACTCGACGTAGCGCTTGAGCTCCGCGGCGCGCGCGGTGTCCTTCTGCCACTCGTGCTCGTGGAAGTGGCGATAGGCCATCCACGTCCCGAACTCCTTGAGCGGCCGCAGGTCGCGCCAGGGCACGAACTGCGCGGAGCGCACGCGCTGGAGCATGAGCTGCTGCTCCACCGACAGCGCCTTCGACCCGCCCGCGTGGTGAAAGTCCTCGCAGGCCTCGAGCGAGAGGAACATCGGGTCGAGCGCGAAGGCGCTGCTCGCGGCGTACGGGCTGTCCTGGCCGCTGGACGGCTGGTTCACCGGCAAGAGCTGCACGAGCGAGAACCCGGCCTCGCGCGACCAGCGCGCAAACGGGACGAGGTCCGGGATCTCGCCGAGCCCCCAGCCCTGCGGGGTGCGGATCGAGAAGAGCGGGATGAGGACGCCGGAGCGACGGGCCATTTTTTCCTAGAGCGACTGGAACAGCGGTTGATTGACCTTCGCGGGATCGCCGAGCACCACGGTCTGGAGCTTGTTCACGTGCGTCTGCGCGAACTTCTGGATGTCGGCAGCCGTGACCGCGCGGATGCGCTCGGGCAACGTCTGCGCGAGGTGCCAGTCGCCGCCGTAGATGAGGGCGCGCCCGAGGAAGCCGGCCTGCCCGTCGACGGTCTCGTTGCCCATGAGCAAGCCGGTGAGGAACAGGCTCTTGCTGCCCGAGACCTCGGCGTCGGTGGCGGGCGTGCTGGCGAGCTTCTTGGCCTCATCGAGCATGACCTGCCAGGTGGTGTTGGCGTCGACGGCGGTGACGTACAGGAAGCCGGTGGGCTCCTCGCTGCCCGCGCGCAGGCTCGCGCCCGGCGCGTAGGAGAGGTCGCGCTTGGTGCGCACCTCCTCGAAGAGCCGGTAGCCGAGCAGGTTCATGGCCACCATGCCCGCGGGCAGGTCGGCGTCCTTCCAGCCCGGGCCGGAGAACGTGCCCTGGATGTAGTTGGTGGGGAGCTTGCGCGCCTCGGTCGACAGCTTGGGCGCGGCCAGCGCGAGCGGAGGCAGCGGCGTCTGCACGTAGTTGCCCTTGGGCAGCGAGCCGAAGCGCTGCTTGGCGAGCTCGATGACGTGGTTCGCGTCCACGTCGCCCACGACCACGAGCACCAGGCGGCTGGTCTCGCGCAGCTTGTCCAGGTACGGCGCGAGATCGGCGGCCTTCACCGCGGCCACGCTCTCCAGCGTGCCCACCGCGCGGTTCGCGTACGGGGTGCCCGCGAAGAGCTGCTGGTGCACCAGGTAGCCGAGCCGGCCGTCCGGGCTCTCCTGCTCGTGGTGCAGGCCCGAGAGCTGCCGCGCGCGCTGGATCTCCAGCTCCTGTGCCGGCAGCGCCGGCTCCAGGAACGCGTCGACCATGAGGTTGAACGTCTCGTCCCAGGCGGGCTTGAGCGCCTTGGCGCCGAAGCTGCCGAAGTCGTTCCCCGAGCCGCCGCCGACCTCCGAGCCGAGCGAGGCGAGCTTGCGCGCGTAGGCGTCCTTGTCGAGCTTGTGCGTGCCGCCCTCGGCCGCCGTGGCCAGCGCGAGCTGCTCGATGCCGGCGTTCTGCGCGGTCCAGTTGCGCACGCCGCCGAGGATGTAGAGCTGCCCGGCCACGAACTCGGCGCCGGGCGTGCGCTTCACCAGCACGCGCATGCCGTTGATGTCGGTCCAGGTGAAGGCGCCCTCGGTCTGCACGCCGCCCGTCGTGGGCGCAGCGGCCGTCGCCGGCGCGGTGTTGCCTGCAGAGGTGGGGCTGGCGCAGCCGGCGAAGGCGAGCGCGAACACGAACGCGAAGATCGAGCGCTTCATCACTTGCTCCCCTTCTTCGACTTCTTCTTCGAGGTGGGCTTCTCGGCGGGCGCGTTGTTGGTCTTGGGCGGTCCAACGCCTTGCGACGCGGGGATTCCAAGCAGCTGCGCGAAGTGCGGCTCGGTGGCGCCGGCCTTGGTCATCTCCGGCGAGACCATGGCGCCGAAGACGGTCGGCTTCCCGAGGATCCAGGTGTCGAGGTAGCGGGCGATGTCGGCGCGGGTGACCTTCTTCACGTTGGCCACGTAGCCGTCGTAGTAGTCGAGGCCCGCGCTCGACCACCAGAAGGTGATCGCGTGCGCGAAGCCCGAGCCCGACTCGCGCTCGTGCGCCTGCCCGACCTCGAGGGTGTGGGCCGCGTTGGCGAGCTCTTCGTCGCTCAGGTAGTCGGCGCTTTTGATTTTCGGCAGCTCGTCCATCACCGCCTTGGTGCAGGCGTCGATCTTGTCGGGCGCGGCCTCGAAGGAGATGGAGATGGGGCCCACGTTCTTCTGCGTGAACCAGCTCATGCCCACGCGCACGCACGCGCCCGAGTCCACGAGGTCCTTCTGGAACTTGCTCGAGGGCTCGCTGATCGCGGTCGAGAGCAGGTCCGCCGCGTAGGTGTCGGGCACGCTCGGGCCGACGGTGCTCGGGCCGTGGTACGTGAACTGCCCGATGAAGGTCTCCACCGGCTGCTCCACCACGACCACCGAGCTCGCGGGCAGTGGCGGGTGGGTCACGAGCGGGAACTCGACGAACGGGTCGGCGGCCTTGGGCCAGCTGGCGTAGAGCGCGTCGGCCTGGGCGAAGACGTCGGCGGCCTTCACGTCACCGGTCACCACGATGACCGAGTTGTTCGGCACGTAGTAGCGGTGCTGGATGGTGCGCATCATGTCGGTGGTGGCGTGCAGCACCGTGTCGCGCGAGCCGAGCGGGTCCTTGCGCGTGGGGTACTTCCACCAGATGTGCGGATTGAGCGTGTGCCAGAAGTGGTAGTACGGGTTCGACTCGTTGCGGTCGATCTCGCCGGTCACGACCACGCGCTCGCGCTCGAACTCTTTGGGATCGAAGAGCGGGCTGACCACCGCGTCGCGCATGAAGGCCATGGCGTCGTTGAGGTGGTCGGACGTCGAGGTGAAGAAGTAGTTCACCCGCTCGGTCTCGGTGGTGCCGTTGAACTCCATGCCCAGCTCGCGCATGCGAGCCATGAACGCTTCCTGGTTCGGAATCTTCGCGTTCCCCTTGAAGAACATGTGCTCGTAGAGGTGCGAGAGCCCGTTGTACTCGGGCGGCTCGGTCATGGAGCCGTTCTTGGCCGCGTACTCGATGGTGATGAGCGGCAGGGCGTGGTTCTCGGCGACCAGCACCGTGAGCCCGTTGGGGCAGGTGTGCTGGGCGAGCGGAACCTCGGCGGCGGCAGGTGTGGCGAACAACAGGGTCAGAAGCGTCATGCGCTGGAGCATGGTTTCCTCTCGACCGGCGGGGGCCCTTCCCTAACAATTCCACTCGCGCAAATGAAGCAATTCCACGTCGCCACGTTGGCCATGTCGCTCGCGCTGTCCGGTTGCGCACCGCCGGGCATTCGTCCGGGCCACGCGATGGCGCTCACCTTCGCGGCGCTGCGCGCGGACACGCCGCCTGCGCCCGCGCACGCCGCGCAGCCCTTTCGCCGCGACGCGCGGCTCGCAGTGACCTGGATTGGACATGCCACGGCGCTCATTCAGCTCGACGACAAGGTGGTGATCACCGATCCGGTCTTCACGAGCCGCGTGGGTGGGCTTTCACCGCGGCTGGTTGCGCCGGGCCTTCAGGTGTCGGAGCTGCCGCAGCTGGATGCGGCCGTCGTCTCGCACATGCACTTCGACCACCTGTCGTTCGACTCGCTGCGGATGATCGCCTCGCGCACGAAGGCGCTCCTGCTCCCAGCGGGCGGACGCAACTACGTCCACGACTACTCGTTCGACGAGATCGAGCTCGGTCACTGGCAGAGCTGGGAGCAGGGCGGGCTGCGCATCACGGCGGTGCCGGTGATTCACCGCGGCTGGCGCTGGGGCATCGACGCGTTCTGGAGCCCGCAGTCGTTCACGGGCTACGTCATCGAGTACCACGGGCTCTCCGTGTACTTTGGCGGCGACACCGCGCTCGACGAGCTGACTTCAACGAGGCGCACAAGCGCTTCCCGCACCTCGACGCGGCGCTGCTGCCCATTGCGCCCGTGGAGCCGCGCGACTTCATGAAGCGCACGCACATGGATCCGCGCGAGGCGGTGAAGGCGTTTCAGATCCTCGGCGCGAAGGTGCTGGTGCCCGTGCACTTCGACACCTTCATCAATTCCGCCGACGAGCTCGGCGACGCGCCGCGCCTCCTCGACGAGGCCGCGCGCGCCGCGGGCGTCGCCGACCGCGTGCAGCGGCTGAAGGTGGGCGAGCAGCGCGTGCTGGTGGCGAAGTCAGCGCACTGAGCGCCGACGCCGCAGGGCGATGAGCGCGAAGGGCAGGGCGAAGAGCGCGGCGTCGGTCGTGGAGGCACAGCCGCAACCGCCAGACTTCGCGCCGGTGGTGCCGCCCGTCGAGCCGCTCGCGCCTGCGCTGCCGCTTCCGCCGCTCCCGGTCGCGCCGCTGGAGCCCGAGCTGCCGCCGGCGACCACGGTGAAGGCGCCGTGGAGCGTGGCCTGGGCGCCGTCGGGGTTGACCACGGTGACGTCGTAGGTGCCCGGCGCGGTGCCGTGGGGCAGGGTGGCCACCAGCACCGCCGGCGAGCGCAGCTCGAGCGCGGTGAGCGTCGCCGGCCCAATGAGCGCCTGAATGCCGATGGCGAAGTTGCTGCCCACCAGCGTGACCTGGGTGTCGTCGGCGCTGTAGCCCTGGGTGGGCTGGATGGAGGTGAGCGTGAGCGCGCCCGACGTGCCCGTGGTCCCGGTGGACGTCGTCGAGCCGCCGGTGGTCGTGCCCGTGGTCGTGGTCGAGCTGCCCGTCGAAGAGCCAGCGGTGGTGGTGCTGGTCGACGAGCCCGCGGTGGACGTGGACGCCGTCGTGGTCCCGGAAGTGGAGCCGGCCGTGGTGGTGGACGAGGTGGTCGTGCTGGTGGTGCTTGGGCCGGCGTCGACGTCTGGCGCGTCAACGACTCCGCGAATGATCCAGTTGCCGTAGGGGTACCCCGAGTCAGGGTAGGACATGTCCTCGTAGCCCCTGTTGTGGTTGAGGAACCAGTTCGCGCCCAGCACGGGCGTCGCGTCGTCGAGGGCGATGACGCCGCTGTAGCAGATGCCGTCCAGGTTGCAGTCGTACGGCTCCTTGAGCTGGACGAAGATGGGCCCGTCGATCGAGATGGGCGTGGGCAGCGTGAAGGTGTTGAAGGAGTTCGTGGAGGTGGTGAAGCCGACGTTGGTGCCCTCGACGTAGTCGGAGTAGAGGTCGCCACTTGCCACGGTGGGCAGCCCGCCGTCCGGGGTGGAGAAGATCTCGAGGTCCCAGGGCTCGCTCGAGCCCGCCCCGGACTGCGGCGCGTACAGCACCTCGATCCCCTTGAGCGTCAACGGGTAGCTCATCCCTGGACCCGCGTTCAGGAAGACGCCGGCGGCGCCGTAGTCCGAGAAGTCCGCGCCGATGTTCACGTGCGACGAGCCGGTGAAGGTGTCGTTCTGCAAGTACGCTTGGCCTGCCCATGCGCGACCGCCAAGGAGGGTCGACGCCACCACCAGCCCGACGAGAAGGTAAGTGCGCATTCCACAACTGTACCGGACGCCTCTCGTCGAGCCCACCGTCAGCCCCGGCCGGTCATTTCCTGCTCGGGGCCGACCTCCGCTAAACTTCTAGGCAGTGTCTTGGCACCCCGCTTGGGGTTTTGCTAGGGTGCGCCCCCTCTCGTGGCCCGGCCGGGAACGCGAGGCGAAGTTCGAGGTGCAAGATGCGGAGCTCGGCTTGGTCTTTCGCGGCGGCGCTCGCCGCTGGGCTCCTGGTGGCGTGTGGTGGCACTCCCAGCAAGCCCCACGGCACCACCACCGGTTCGGTCGACGCGGGGCACGTCATCGGCGTCACCGGCTCCGGCACCGGCGGCGCCTGCTCGCACGACAGCGAGTGCGCCTCCGGCTCCTTCTGCATCAACGCCCACTGCGGCAGCTGCCGCGGCACGCCCGCCCTGGCCTGCCCGAGCGGCTCGTCGTGCTCCCAGAGCGGCGCCTGCGTGGAGAGCACCGGCACCACCGGCACCGCAGGCAGCGGCGGCAGCAACGGCGGGTCCACCGGCCTCTCCGGCACCTCGGGCACCAGCGGCCAGTCCTGCGACCACCGCTCCGACTGCGACGCCGCCGAGGCCTGCCTCGGCCTCCCCGACGCCGGTGCGTGCGGCACGCCCGCCGCCGACGCCGGCTGCAACACCAGCGACGCCTGCGTGAAGGGCTACATCTGCCAGGCGCACAACTGCGTCTTCGGCTGCCTCAACAACCTCGATTGCCACGGCACGCCCGAGCCGGTCTGCGTCTCCGGAAACCCCGGCCACTGCGGCCCGTGCAGCCAGAACTCGCAGTGCCAGGCGGGCGAGGTCTGCTCGGGCGGCCAGTGCGTGGCGGGCCAGGCCTGCTCCAGCGGCGCCACCTGCGCCAACGGCCAGGGCTGCGTGGCCGGCGTCTGCGGCGCGTGCACCGACAGCACCCAGTGCGCCTCGGGCGATGTCTGCGACGTGGCCACCGGCGTCTGCGGCACGCCCACGGGCTGCACCAGCGACGCGTCCTGCCAGAGCCAGCACGGCGGCTCGACCGCGTGGTGGTGCTCGCCCGTCCCCGACGGCGGGCTCGCGTCCTGCGCGCTGGGCTGCGTGGATGACTCGCTCTGCGGCAACCCGCAGGCCGGCTGCTGCAACCTCGCCGCGAACCAGACCTGCAACACCACCACCCACCGCTGCGTGACCAACCAGACCACCACGGCCACCACGTCGAGCACCACCGGTACCACGTCCACGACGGTCACCAGCAACGGCACCAGCACCACGGGCACGTCCACCACGGGCACCTCGGCCACCTCGACGTCGACCTCCACCTCCACGTCGACCAGCACCACGGGCACCACCGGCACCAGCTCGACGGCGACGTCGACCACCACGGGCACGACGGGCACCACCTCGACGTCGACCACGGGCGGCGGCAACTACTGCAGCACGTGCTCCGCGCAGAGCGACTGCCCGGGCGGCGCGTGCTTCTCCGACGCCAACGGCAACGGGTTCTGCGCGCCGACCTGCACCGACTCCAGCCAGTGCGACAGCTCGGCGCAGTGCTACGCCAACGGCAGCAGCGACTACTGCCTGCCCCAGTCGGCGAGCTGCTCCACCTCGGGCAGCGACTTCTGCCAGCCATGCTCGGACGACTCGGAGTGCGAGTGGGGCGCCTGCGGCGTGGACCAGCAAGGCT
This sequence comes from Deltaproteobacteria bacterium, assembly GCA_018266075.1. GTDB lineage: Bacteria > Myxococcota > Myxococcia > Myxococcales > SZAS-1 > SZAS-1. The sequence continues at coordinate 28,207 of JAFEBB010000079.1, forward strand.
TCGGGTTCTGCATCGTGCCCTGCGACGTGAACGGCGCGTGCCCGGCCAGTGGCCAGTGCTACTCGGGCATCTGCGACATCAATGACTTCATCTCGTGCTCGGACTTCACGGGCTGCGCGCCGCCCGACACCTGCCCCTAGCGAGGCCGCGGTGCCCCGGCTGTCGAAGCTCGGGCTGGCTTGCGCGCTCGCGCTCGCGGGCTGCGCGACCACGGTGAGCGGCGAGAACGGCGCGGTCTCATCGTCCACGAGCGTGGATGTCGCCGGCGCGCCGCAGCCCGTGCAGGCGATGGTGGAGCACGAGGGTCGCGAGCTCGACGCGGTGAAGCTCCTCCGCGACGCCATCGCCGCGTGCGACACCGTCCAGTCGAACGCACACCGGCTCCCCTCGGAGTTCTTCAGCGCCGAGCGCAACTACGAGGACCAGCGCGACCAGGCCATGCTCCTCGACGGCAGCCTTCGCGAGTCGAAGCAGGGCTACTCGCCGCACCAGGGCGCGCCGTCGTCGACGTACGAGGACTGGATCGTCCGCTGCGATCTCTTCTTCCAGAGCAACAGGGACAGCTACGCCGCGGCCCAGGACGCTGAGGTCGACGCCGCCGCGAAGTCCAAGCCCGCCGCGGGCACGCTCACCACCTGCAAGGTCCTCGGCGGTCGCGCGGCAGGATGCGGTGCTCCCTTCACCGGCCACGCGCCGCTCCTTCGCGAGGGCGTTTGGCGCCAGTGCGAGATCGAAGCGGGCAAGCCCACGAGTTGTGGCGACGCGATCGAAGGCCAGGCGGTCGTCAGCCACGACGGGCTGGTCCGCAGCTGCGATCTCGAGGCAGGCAAGGTGATGGCCTGCTCGACCAGCGGCTACGACGGCGCCGCGGTCCTGCCGACGCCCTGATTCGCCGGCAGCCGCGCGAGGAACTCCAGCGCGCGCTCCAGGGCCCAGGTTCGCTTCCACGCGGGCGCGTCGAGCGAGCGGAACCAGCCCACGTGTCCGCCTTGTCGACTCCAGGCGACGTCCACAGTCGACGCGCGCGCGCCCAGAAACGGCTGCACGGTGTGCCCGGGGACCATGGGATCGTCGTCGGCGTGCACCACGAGCGCGGGGATGCGCGCGTGCGGCAGGCGCGGGCCGGCGCTCACCTGCGCGTAGTAGTTCGCGGCGTCGCCGAAGCCGTGCATGGGCGCGACCACCACGTCGTCGTAGGCCCAGATGGTGCGCACGCGCAGGAGCTGCTTGGGCGTGTAGCGCACGCGCTCCGGCCGCAGCTTCGCGAAGGCCAGCCCTTGCCTCAGCAGCCCCGCGAGCACGTACGCGCGGTACGGGAACACGCGCGCGCGGTTGATGAGCCGGGAGGTCGCCGCCAGATCCAGCGGCGCGGAGATGCCAATCGCCGAGCGGACGAGCTCCGCGTCGGGCTCGGCGGCGAAGCGCAACACACAGTTTCCGCCGAGGGAAAAACCGATGAGGTGCACACCGTCGACATCCGCACGCGCACGCAGCGCCGTCGCGGCCACGCGCAGATCGTCGACGAGCCCGCCGTGGTACAGCAGCGGCGCGTCCTCCAGCGAGCTCCCGGCGCCGCGCAGGTTCAGCCGCACCGCGTGGTAGCCCGCCGCGTGCACCTCGGCCGCGGCGCGAACCACGTACCTCGAGTCGATGGAGCCGCCCACGCCGTGCACGAGCACCACGGCGGGTCGTCGATCCGCGTGCAACCAGGCCGAGGCATGCAGCGCCCCGCCCGGAATCGGAAAGCGCAGCGACTCCTCGCGCGCGCCCGCGGGCGGAGCGAGGTGCAGCGGCATCGCCGCGCCGAGCGTCTGGACATGTGAAATCGACAGCGGCCAGGGCGGGCGGAACTCGTCGGGCTCGCGCATCGGTCTCACCGCCGGAACATGAAGCGCAGCGCCTTGGGCAGACGTCGGCGCCAGGCGCGCTCGCTGTGCGTGCCGCGCGGGTCGGGCCGGTACATGAGCTGCGCGCGCGGATAGCCGCGTCCCTCGAGGTTCTCCACGATCTCCTGGCAGATGGGGAGCATGTTGCCGCCGCCCTCGCGCACGCCGCAGTCGACGTAGACGCGCGAGATGTCGGGCTTGGCCTTGCTCTTCACGAAGCCCACGATGCGCTTCTTCGCGAACCAGAACGCCGGCGACATGCAGATGGCACCGCCGAACGCGTCCGGCCGCGCGAAGTGCGCGTACATCGCCGCCAGCCCGCCCATCGATGAGCCGCCGACGACCGCGCCCAGCGGCCCGCCGATGAGCTCGAACTTGCCGTGCACGACCGGCATGAGCGACTCGGTCATCCAGGTGAGGAGCTTGTCGGTGTCGCCGCCCTGGTTGCCCATCTTCCAGGGGCCGAGCTCGTCGATGCGCTTCTCGCCGCCGTGGTCGATGGCGACGATGATGGGCGCGATGAACGTCTTGCCCGGGATGAGCTTGTCGACGGCCTCGTTGGCGTACCAGCCGCCCGAGAAGCTGCCTTCGTCGCCGAAGACGTTCTGGCCGTCGAAGAGATACAGCACCGGCCGCGGCACGCCGGCGATGCGGCCCAGCGGCTCGTAGGCGCGCACGCGGCGGCCAGGTGCGAGGCCGGGGACGTCGAAGGTGCCGAGGTCGTGGAACGTGCCGCTCATGTCGCGAGGCAAGGTAGCCGGACAGGTCGTTCGTCACCACGAAAACAGATCGCTTTCACGCAGTCGTGGCTCGTGGTTCGTGGCTCGTTCGGCGTGACGACGATCCGTGCGCTCGAGCGCTCGCTTGCGGCTCACTTCGAATCGAGCGGCCAGAGATCGACCAGCGTGGCGCCCCAGCCGCCGCCGTCCTCGCCGGCCGTGCGGAACGACTTCACCACAGGGTGCGTCTCGAGCAGCGCCTGCACGCTCCGCATCTGCACGCCGAGACCTTTGCCATGGATGATTCGCAGCGCGAGCACGCCCTTCTCGCGGCACGCCTGGATGTACTCATTCACCACGTCGCGCACGTCGCGCGGGGCGAAGGGGTGCAGATCGAGGGTGCCGTCGAGGGGGAGCTCGACGGGCGGCAGCTCGTCGTGGGCCATGGCGCGAAGAGTACAGGCGCGAATTCGTCGGCGCTGCGTTACATCTGCGGTCGGGAGGCAGCATGGCCGGACGGCTCATCGAAGACGAAGCGGGCATCGCCGAGCTGGTGCGCTCGCTGCGCACCGTGGCGGTGCTGGGCATCAAGACCGAAGCCCAGGCGGATCAGCCCGCGTTCTACGTGGCGCGGTACCTCCACGGGGCGGGCGTCAAGGTGATCCCGGTTCCGGTCTACTACCCGGACGTCACCGAGATCCTCGGCGAGCGCGTGTACCGCAAGGTCGCCGACGTGCCCGGTCCGGTGGATCTCGTCGACGTCTTCCGCCGCCCACAGGACGTGCCGGTGCACGTGGAGGACATCCTCGCCAAGAGGCCTCGCGCGGTGTGGATGCAGCTCGGCATCCGCAACGACGCAGCCGCGCAGCGCTTCATCGAGGCCGGCATCGATGTGGTCCAGGACCGCTGCCTGATGGTCGACCACCGGCACCACGCGCGCTGATATTTCCGAATCGGAAATGTCACAAAAGAAGCAGCGGGGTGGCTCCTCTGGCACGATCGCTCCCGGCCGGATTTCTGGGGAGCACACCACATGCGAAGGTTGGGAATCCTCGCGGGCCTCGCGCTCGCGTTGGCAGGTTGCAGCGGTTCATCCGGAAGCAGCAGCTCGTCGGGCAGCACCAGCGGCAGCACCACGGCGGGCTCGACCAGCAGCACGGGCACCACGAGCTCGGGCAGCGGCGCGGGCAGCACGGGAACGACCGAGGGCAGCACCTCGTCGACGTCCTCGACGGCCAGCACGAGCTCCACGGGCTCGAGCACCACCGCGTCGAGCACCTCGTCGACGTCGTCGACGGCGAGCACCTCGAGCACCGGCAGCAGCGGCTCGACGACGGGCACGAGCGGCTCGGGCGGAAGCACGGGCGGCCAGACGTTCACGCTCACCTTCAACGACCTGCAAAACTGGTGCACGAGCGATGTCGGCGGGACGAGCGTCGCTGCGGGCGCGGCGAATCCGCAGACATTTACGTTCCCGGCCAACACGGTGGTGGACCTGTCGACCGCGCCCGAGTCCAGCACCTTCGTGTTCGGCTACTGGGTCGGCACAGATGGCGACGTCGGTTACCCGACTTACGACACGAACGCGGACACCACTGTCACCATGGACTCGAACAAGTCGATAGCCGTCTGCTGCCCGTTCGCGAGCGACCCTTCAAAGCTGTGTGTCGGGACGCTCCCTGACGGCGGTCCATTCCCCTAGTTGAAGTGACCAGCGAGGCGCGCGCCATCAGCGCGCGCCTCGCCCCCACTTCGGCTACGGCCAGAATCTCATCAATACTGGGCTTGAGCCCGACTGGCCGCCTACCAGGATGCGGCCGTCAAAGTCCGTGGCACAAACAAATATAATGATCGACTGCCCAACTGGATCTGAAACTACGACGACGCCGCCGTCACCAAACGTCGAATCAAGTTGCCCCGCGGGCGTAGCCCTCATGAGACCGAAGATCGGCTCCCCGTGGCTTGGCCCCAGACCAACTATCGAGTAGCCATCCTGCGTGATCGCGAGTGCGGATCCGCCATACAGAGTGCCAAGCGGTATCGACGCTACGCCCATCTGCCCGAACGACGAATCCATTAGGCCGGCAGGTGTCATTCTGATCAGGATGGTTCCGCTTGTTGCGTTTGCACTCGCCACGACACGGCCCAATCCGTCTACGCCGATGTTGAGGGGCTGCGACAGGGCGCCAGCATCGACAGTTGAGACCGCGAGAGTTCCTACCGTGGCACTGCCGACGCCAAGCCCGACGTGGCCGGCCAGATCCAAGAGGCCCAATTCAACGACCCCGTCTGCTCCAGCGAGGCCTGCGAGGGGGGCGACTACGCCGGCACTCTTGATTGCGACACCGCCTTGAGGCGGAGAGTCACGCAGAAACTGGCCAGTCGAACTTATTGCGCGTACTCCGAAAAAACCGCCATCCGGACCATAGAGAGTAGAAACCAGGTTCCCGGCAGGGCTCAGCGCCAGTCCGTTGGTGATCGTGGGAAATGTCGCGATCCCAGCGGTGCCGAAGTTCGAATCGATTGACCCATCTAGATTTCTGGCCTCGAACATAGTGCCGTAGTGCATCACGATCCGATTCGGGAGAAGAACCGTGTTGGTGACATCAACAAGGCTCCCAAGAGGCGACGCAAAACTCTGGTCAAATGTGCCATCGCGATCGAGGCGCTCAAAGAGGTCGCGCGCTCCAGATCCACCCCTTTCAAGGTGACTTGATGAGTCCACTGCGCAGGACGCGGGCCGTGGCG
>JAFEBB010000080.1 GCA_018266075.1 Deltaproteobacteria bacterium
GCACGTGCTGGAGTTCATGCTCTTCGACCTCGCGAGCTGCATCACGCCCGACCAGAACCTCACCTGCACCGCCAAGACCTGTGCAGACATGGGCGCCACCTGCGGCCCCATCGGCGATGGCTGCGGCGGAACGGTCCAATGCGGCTCGTGTCCCGCGGGCCAGACCTGCGGCGGCGGTGGCGTAGCGAGCCAGTGCGGCGTGCCCACCTGCGTGCCGTCGACCTGCGACGCGCAGAACATCCACTGCGGCCAGGCCGGCGACGGCTGCGGCGGCACGCTGGATTGTGGCACCTGCGCGCCGGGCCAGACCTGCGGCGGCGCGGGCACGCCGAACGTCTGCGGCGCGCCGGCGTGCACGCCCACCACCTGCGCGGCCCAGGGCGCCCAGTGCGGCCTCATCGCCGACGGCTGCGGCCGGACGCTGGACTGCGGCGCGTGTCAGAACGGCGCGGTCTGCGGCCTCGCGGGCGCGAACCTCTGCGGCTCGTTCCGCTGAGCTGATGTCACCAAATTGTTAAGGTCTCAGTGCTTCGTCGCGCGCTTGCGAGTCTTCCTCGACGGCTTGCGCTCTTCGCCCGGCCAGACGACCGCTTCGACATTGTGCCCGTCGGGATCGAGGACGAAGGCCGCGTAGCCATAGCCGCGGCGCACGCCGGGCTCGCCGTTGTCCTCGCCGCCGGCCTGGACGGCCGCTTGGTAGAACGCGCGCACGCTCTCGCGATCGGGCGCGTGGAACGCGAGGTGGGTCGGCGTACCCACCTCTCCGGCGGTCACCCAGAAGTCGTGGCGGCCCTCGTGCTTGAAGCCGGAAGAGTCGCCATAGCGCTTGGAGAGGGTGTAGCCGAGCGGCGCGAGCGCCTTCTCGTAGAAGCTGCGGCTGCGCTTCGGGTCGGCGCAGCGGAGGCTGACGTGCTCGATCATGCCCTCGGATTGCGCACGGGCCGACGACGCGGCAAGCGGCCGGCGTAGACTGCCCCGGGGCGGAATGGTGCGCCCCGCCGGCTGTTCGCACGGTGAGGAGGACGCCATGGACGAGGTCGACGGCTTCGAGGGCGAAGGGCAACCCGGGCGCCGGAGCGTCTCGAAGCGGAGCGCGACGCCGTTCATCATCGCGTTCGCGGGGCTCTTCGCGGGCATGGTCGCCGCGTGGAAGTTCGGGCTCGTGCCCTTGCCGGCGACCGACGCCCAGCCTGTCCCGGTCGCCGCGCCCGCGCCGGTGCCCGTGCCCGCAGCCGAGGCCGAGCCGCCGCCCGCGACCCCCGAGGAGACGCTCAAGGGCATGGCGCTCGTGCGCAAGCTGGCCTCCGAGCTCTCGAGCGCACCCGAGCTCGCCGCGTGGCTGCAGACGCCCAACCTCTTCCAGCGCGTCGCCGCCGCGGTGAACCTCATCGCCAACGGCGAGAACCCGCGGCAGCCGCTCTCGTTCCTCGCGCCGGGCGGCGCGTTCACCGCCGTGAAGAATGGAAACATTTTGGTGATGTCGCCGCAGAGCGAGGCGCGCTTCGACGTGTTCGCGCACGTGGTGAACGGCATCGATCCCGTCAAGGCGGCGAACGCGTATTCCCAGGTGTCGAGCTTGTTCCGCTCGGCGTTCCGCGGCATCGCTCCGCCGCACACCTCGTTCGACGCCACGCTGCACACGGCGCTGCAGCAGCTCGCGTCGACGCCCGTGCCCGCCGAAGAGCCCGCCCTTCGCGACACGGGCACGGCGACGGTGTTCGTCGATCCGGCGCTCGAAGGCCTCAAGCCCGCGCAGAAGCAGCTCCTGCGCATGGGCCCGACGAACGCGAAGGCGCTCGTGGCCTGGTGCAAGAGCTTCGATCACGCGCTGGGCCATTAGCGTTGCACGCGGTCCGTGACCGCCGAATGATGTCTCCTGCGTGAAGCCCATCGACCGACGCGACCTGCTCAAGTCCGCTGCCCTCGTGGCGATGGGCGCGCTCGGCTGCAACCGCTCAGGAGGCAACGTGACCCCGCGCATGCCGGTGCTCTTCGTGGGCCACGGCTCGCCCATGAACGCCATCGAGGACAACGCCTGGAGCCGCGGCTTCCGCGAGATGGCGAAGCTGATTCCGCGACCGCGCACGGTGCTCTGCGTCTCGGCGCACTGGTTCGTTCCCGGGACCTTCCTCACCGGAAACGAGCACCCCCAGACCATCCACGACTTCGGCGGCTTCCCCGATGCGCTCTTCGCCATGCAGTACCCCGCGCCCGGCGACGTGGCGCTCGCGAATCGCGTGGTGAAGCTGCTCGGAGAGAATCGCGCGTCGCTGCGGGGCGACTGGGGCCTCGATCACGGCACCTGGACGGTGCTCCACCACCTCTTGCCCAACGCCGACGTGCCCGTGGTGCAGCTCAGCCTCGACCGGAACCTGGCGCCGGAGCAGCACCTCGTGCTCGCGCGCAACCTGGCGCCGCTGCGCGACGAGGGCGTGCTGGTGCTCGCGAGCGGCAATGCCACCCACAACCTGCGCTTCGCGATGCACAGCTTCGCGACGGGCGACACCTCGACGCCGGACTGGGCCGCGCGCTTCGATCGCGACGTCGAGAGCGCGTTCACGAACCACGACGGCATGGGCATGGCCAAGCTCGCCACGACCGATGACGGCCGCATGTCGCATCCCACGCTCGACCACTTCCTGCCCATGGTCTACGCGCTCGGCGCCGCGAACGTGAACGACAAGGTCAACTTTCCGCTCTCGGGCTTCGACGGTGGCTCGCTCTCCATGCGCGCAGCGCTGCTCGGCTGAAATTACGGAAGCAGCTTCTCCGCAACCGCCTGGCGCATGACTTCCACGAGCAGCTCGAGGCCACTCCGCGTGTCCGAGCGCGTGGTCGACGTCGTGCCGCGGCTCATCACCATCTCGCCGCCGATGAACGGCAGCGGCCGGCGTCCGAGCCGCAGGAGGCGCTCGTCGTAGAACGCGCCGGGCGCCTTGGCCTTGAGCTGCTGCGCGAGCGCGGCCACGTTCGCCGTGCGCGCGGGCTGCATCGCCTTGCCGAGGCAGGTGAAGTCCACGACCGACTCGCGGAGCGCGGCCAGGCTGCCGTCGCGGCCGCCCACGTAGATGTACTGCTCCACCTCTTCGGCGCTCGAGCGCGCGGTGCTGGTGGTCTTGGTGCTCATCACCAATCCGCCGGTGACGATGGCCGCCGTCGCCGAGAACTGCTTCTTGGTCTCGGTCCGCTCGCTCGACTCGCGGCTGGCGCTGGTGCCGCGAAGGATGATGGCGATCTCGCTCCAGGGGAGCTCCATCGAGGTGCCGTCGCGGGCGGTGAGCTTGAGCGCGTCGGCGCCCAGCTCGATGGTTCGCGGGGCGAGCGTCTCCGCCGTGGGACCGCCGATGGCGAGCGCTGCCAGCTTGGCTGCTCGGAGCTTGCCCGCGAGCGCGTCGGCGGTGGCGTCCTCGAGCCGAACGAGCAGCGCGGGCGGCTCCGGCGCCAGGCGCATCCGGGCCTCGGCGGCCGTGAGGTTGCCGGCCTCTGCCAAGAGCTTCACCGCCGCGTCGAGGTCGGGCGGCGGACGGACGAGCGCGACCATCTTCATGGGACACCTCGCGGCAAGGATACGCCCCGCGCGCGAGAAACACCCGGCCGGCCGTGCTGTTCCCCGGGGAGCAGACAGCCTGCCGCGGCGCGTGTTGGCAGGCCCCGCCGGTCGGACTAGGTTGCGGCCGTCTTCGAGGTCGCCCAAATGCAGAGCTTTGACGAGGTCGCCGCCTTCATCCGCCAGCACGAGGTGGGCCGCCGCGCCTGCATCGAGACGCCGTTCGGTCGGAGGTTGCTTTGCTATGGCGACCTGACCGCCACCGGCCGCTACCTGCACTTCGTGGAGAGCTGGATCCGCCGCGTGCGGCCTTTCTACGCGAACAGCCACACGTCGATCTCCTCCACCGGCCGCATCACCACCGAGCTGCGTGAAGAGGCGCGCCGCGTGGTGCACCGCTCGGTGAACGCGAACGGCGACGACGTGGTGCTCTTCGTGGGCTCGGGCGCCACGGCCGCCGTGAACAAGCTGGTGGGCCTGCTCGGCATTCGAATCTCCGAGCCGCTGGAGCGCGAGTTCAACCTCTCGTCGCACATTCCGAAGGACAAGCGGCCGGTCGTCTTCGTCGGGCCGTACGAGCACCACTCCAACGAGCTGCCCTGGCTGGAGTCGGTGGCCGACGTGGTGGAGATCGCGCTCGATGTGGCCGGCCGCATCGATTTGAGCGACCTCGATCAGCAGCTCGTGAAGTACGCCGACCGGCCGCTGAAGGTGGGCACGTTCTCGGCGGCGTCGAACGTGACGGGCATCGTGAGCGACGTGCCCGCCATCGCGAAGCTGCTGCACCAGCGCGGTGCGTACGCGTGCTTCGACTACGCCGCCGCCGGGCCGTACGTGCCCATCGACATGCACCCGGGCGATCCCGAAGCGCGGCTCGACGCGGTGTTCCTCTCGCCGCACAAGTTCATCGGCGGCCCCGAGGGCTCGGGCGTGCTGGTGGCGAGCAAGGCGCTCTTCCGCACGCGCACCCCGGAGCGGCCGGGCGGCGGAACGGTGGACTACGTGTCGGGGTTCGACAAGGTCTCGGTCGACTACACCCGCAAGCTGGACGAGCGCGAGGAAGGCGGCACGCCGGCGATCCTCTCCGATTTGCGCGCGGGCATCGGCTTCCTGGTGAAGGAGATGGTGGGCCCGGCGCGAATCCTGGAGCACGAGCAGGACATGGCCCGGCGCGCGCTGGCCCGGCTCACGAAGAACCCGCGCATCAAGATCCTCGGGCCCACGACGCTGCCGCGGCTGGCCATCCTCAGCTTCAACGTCGACGGGCTGCACCACGACCTGGTCTCCGTCCTGCTCGATCACCTCTTCGGCATCCAGAACCGCGCGGGCTGCAGCTGCGCCGGACCGTATGGGCATCGCTTGCTGGGCATCGACCGGGCGCGCTCGGAGCGCTACCGCGCGCAGATCGCCCGCGGCGCGCTGGGCGTCAAACCCGGCTGGGTGCGGCTCACGCTGCCGTACTACGCGTCGCCGGAGGACTTCGAGTTCCTCATGTCGGCCGTGGAGTTCGTGGCGACGCACGGCGACGCGTTCGTGCCCGCGTATCGGCTGGGCTGGCTCGACGGCGTGTGGCGGCACATCGAGCGGCCCATGCGCGACACCATGCCCATCGAGCTCACGGTCGAGGCGCTGCAGGAGGCGGCGCAGAGCTTCGCGGCGGGCGATCACGAGGCGCCGATGAGCGAGTCGCAGCTGCGGACCGAGCGCGCGCGCTACTTCGAGGACGCCGAGCGCACCGCGGCCGAGTACCGCAAGCTCTGGGAGCAGCAGGCGCCCGCGTGGAATCCGCCCACGGGCCAGGCCGAGATCGACGCGCTGGTGTGGTTCAAGTACGTGCACACCGACGCGCCGTGGGCGCAGCTCGGCGCGGCGCAGGCCAGCTGCTGATCGGCGGCCTCCGGCCCGACGTGACGCAGGAGGCACGGGTTTGGTCGCACTGTGCGGCGGCGCCTACTCTTGCTTTGGGCCCCGCCTTCCTCGTTTCTGGCCTTCGACCCTGGAGGGTCGAACTCGACTGCCCGGCCTTCAGAGCGCCTGAACGCACGCCTGTTCAGCGAAACAGAAGCGGAGGGCACCGCCAGCGCACCAGCGGGCGAATGCAGCCCGTTGTGCCAGGGCTGCAGGGTACCTCCGTGACTTCACGCTTTCGGTCGATCAACCAGGAGGCCGGCGCTCGGTGTGTTCGGCCGACAGCCCGGAGGTTCGAGCGGCTCCGTGAGCGTGTCGCCGTGTTGCAGGGGTGACGCCTTCCCCAAAAGCCAAAGAGGGCATCCTCGCGTCCCGCGATCGGATCGTGCCCAGTGAGCTCGCGTCGGCCGTCAGGCCGCCGATCGGCGACGGTGGGCGCAACCTGGCCCGTTGCCGGCGATCAGTTGGACGTGAGAATCCACGCGTTGTGGCCGAGCACCGTGTAGTGCGCGCCGCTGCGGCAGACGTCGCGCAGATCGACCACTGGGCGCAGCTCAGGCTCCGTCGTGCGCCGCGAGCGCAGGAAGAGATCCACGTGCTCGTCCGCGCGCGCCGCGCCGTGTCGGCAGAACTTCTGGGCGAGGCCCAGGTAGACCGCGGGATCGCACTGGATGCGCACCGGCAGTGGCTCGCGAAGCGGAATCACCTGCATCGGCGCGTCGCTCCGGTGCACGTCGAGCTCGGCCTCGCAGACGACCTTCGCGTCGAACATGTGCAGCGCCCAGAGCCTGCCCTCGCCGGTGATCGCGGTGTCGCCGGGAAGCAACCAGGGCTGCACTTGAAGCAGCGAGAACACGCCGAGCACCGCGCGCGTCGAGAGCGGCTCCGCGAGCAGGTGCAGCGGATTGGGCGCGTCGTCGGGTGACTCGGTGCGCCGCGCGAGCACGAAGATGCTGAGCAGCAGCGCCATCACCAGCGGATAGAGGAAGCCGACCACATTCCACGACGCGATGTGGAAGAGCGCCAGCTGCCCCAGCGTGGCCCAGAAGATCCAGCTCCGCCGCGCGAAGAGGCCCCACACGCCCACCAGCTCCAGCGCGGCCACGTACGCGCAGGCCGCGGGAAGGAGCGCGTCGGGAAGTCCCAGCGGCCGGCCATAGAGCGCCGCGCCCGAGAGCCACTCGCGGTTGAGCTTGAGCGTCCCCGCCCAGAAGTAGAAGAGCGCGAGCTGGTAGCGCAGCAGCTTCCGCTTGTTGGGCGCGAAGAGGAACAGCGCGGAGATCAACAGCGCCATCAGGTGCTGGTTCATGTTCAGCCGGAAGTCCTGGAGCACGATCGCCAGCTCCGCGATCGACAGCACCAGCACGAGCACCCAGCCGAGCCCAACGCGTCGGCGCGCGAAGGCCGCCACCGCCGCGACCGCCATCGCGAGGTAGATCCAGAGCACGTGTCGGATGCTCGCGTCGTCGAGGACGCGCAGATCCTCGCAGCGCTCGAAGAAGGGCCAGCAGATGGCGAGGTGTCCGCGCGCCAGGAGGTGATCCAGCGGCAGCTCCGAGCGCCACCAGGCGAAGAGCGCCGCGTGCACCGCCGCGAGCGCCGCGCCGTATGCGCAGAGCGCGCCGTCGTTGGCGATCTCCTCCACGTTGTGGCGCACCCAGCCGGGCATCGCGCGGGAGCATACGACGCGCGGCGCAGCCCACCAGGGCACGTGAATTCTGCGACGGGGATGTCAGAATGGTCGCTGCAGCACGGCCGACTCCTTGGGAGCCCACATGCGCTGTCGTTCGTTGATCCCGGTTTGTCTGGCGCTGATCGCCGCCGGCTGCTCCTTGGGAGGCAAGGGCCCCAGTGACGGCGGCGGCACCACCACGACCACCACCACCGCGAGCAGCAGCGCCACGGCGTCGAGCTCGAGCAGCTCGTCGAGCAGCACCTCGTCGTCGAGCAGCGGCACGAGCTCGAGCTCGTCGTCTTCCTCCGGGACCAGCAGCTCCTCCAGCGCGTCGTCGAGCGGCTCGGGCACCACGTCGAGCTCCAGCAGCTCCAGCTCCTCGTCGGGCAGCTCGGGCACCACGGGCACGCTGCTCACCTTCCCCACCTTCTGCCAGCAGCTGCAGGCGCCGGCGTGCACGTACCTCGAGGGTTGCCAGCTCGTGGATCCCAACGCAGGCAACTGCGGGCTCTTCGGCGCGCAGGCGTTCGGCTGCAACGGCGACGGCGACGCCCAGCTCGCAGCGGGCTACCTCACCTTCGACGCCACCCAGGGCCAGGCCTGCCTCGACGCCTTCTCCGCCGCCACGACGTGCGATGCGAACGCGGTGAACGGCCTCGTCATGGCGTGCTCCGGAATCTTCCGCGCCAACGTGGCCGTGGGCGGGCTGTGCTACGCCGACGCGCAGTGCATCCCGCCCGACGGCGGCGCGCCGTTCTCCGAGCTCTTCGGCTGCGACACGTACAGCAACCCCACGGCCACCTGCGGCGGCGTGTGCACCTATGGCCACGCGATCGGCGAGCTCTGCCAGGGCGGCTTCAATGGCTCGGGGTGCGCGGAGGGCCAGTGCGTCTTCACGGGGTTCGTCGATGGCGGCTATGCAAACGTGTGCACGGCCTCCCTGGCCGAGGGCGCGAGCTGCATCAACACCAACGCGCAGTGCGACGGCAGCGTCGACTACTGCGACCTCGCGACCACCGGCACCTGCTTGCCCTACGCGCAGGATGGCGGCGCGTGCGATCGCTACAACTGCAACTACAGCCAGGGCTGCGCGTGCGTTTCGGGCTCGTTCTGCCAGCTCGACGACGCCACCGACGCCGGGTACTGCGCGCCGGCCGCGGCCGACGGCGGCACCTGCAGGGTGAGCGACTGCGACGGCGTGCTGGGCAACTGCGACTGCACGGGCGTCGGCATCGTCTGCGTGCCTCCGGACGACGGCGGCGACCTGGGCGCCTGCTTGCCCAAGCAAGGCGTGGGCAGCCCATGCGATCTCACCAACTGCCCGTACGGTGTGGCCTGCGTCTGCGCGGACAACACCGTCTGCGCGGCCGTGGACGGCGGCGGCGCGCAGTGCTCGCCCAAGGAAGGCGTGGGCGGCCCGTGCGTGCCCAACAGCTGCTTCGACCCCACCTGGGTCGGCTGCGCCTGCGACGCGAGCCAGGGCCTCTTCTGCGCCTCCAACGGAACCTGCCAGGTGCAGGCGAGCGAAGGCGGCAGCTGCGATCCGAACGCCTATCCCTACGCTTCGTGCACGAGCGGCCTCATCTGCGCCAGCGGCACCTGCCTGAGCTCGAACCCGGGCGACGGCGGCCTCTGCGCGCCGAACGACGGCGTGTACTGCAGCGGGTCGCTGGTCTGCACCGACCCGAACCAGGGCTTCTGCGTCCCGCCGACGCCGCCGGCCAACCGCGGTGACGCGTGCGACCCGGCCGTCTCCGGCTCCTGCGTCAGCGGCTACCGCTGCCTGGCGCAGGACGGCGGCGGTGGCGTCTGCGCCGCCCTGCCCGGCGCGAGCGAGCTCTGCGACTTCAGCAACAACGACCAGGGCTGCCGCTTGCTGCTCACCTGCGCGAACGAAAGCTTCACGGATGGCGGCTCCGGCGCCGTCTGCGTCGACCAGAACGTCATCGACGGCGGTGCCTGCGATCCCAACGGCCAGAGCTGCATCAACGGCTACTGCGAGGTCAACTCGCTCACCTGCAGGCCCTTCCTCAACGTCGGCGACCCCTGCGACAACAACCAGGGCAGCGCCCAGTGCGGCCCCAAGGGCTACTGCGGCACCAACCCCGACGACGGCGGGTTCATGTGCTTCGACCAGTGCATCAGCGGCGACTGATATAACCGTTTGGTTATGGCCAGCCTGTCCCTGGTTGTCATCACGAGAAACGAAGAGCGCGACCTCCCCAGGTGCCTGGCGAGCGTGCCGTGCGCGAACGAGATCGTGGTCGTCGATTCGGGCAGCACGGACCGCACGCTGGAGCTCGCGCGCGCTGCGGGCGCGAAGGTGGTCTCCCATCCCTTCTCGGGCTACGGGCCGCAGAAGGCGTTCGCGGTCTCGCAGGCGCAGAGCGAGTGGGTGCTCAACCTCGATGCCGACGAGGCCCTCTCGCCCGACCTCGCCGCGTCCCTGCCCACCGCCCTCGCGCGCGCCGACGTGCACGGCTTCCGGCTGCGCTTCCGCTCGGAGATGTTCGGGCGCACCCTGCGCCACGGCGGTCTGGGCCACGAGACGCACCTGCGGCTCTACCGGCGCGACCGCGCGAAGATGGGCCAGCAGCAAGTCCACGAGGGCGTGGAGATCGACGGCGCTGTGGAGACCCTGCCCGGCCACGTGCTGCACCGGCCCTACGCAGATCTCTCCGAGTACCTCGCCAAGCTCGACAGCTACACCACCCTCGCCGCGGCCCAGCGCCACGCCGCGGGTCGCAAGCCGTGGCTGCTCTGGCCGGCGCGCATGCCGGTGGGCTTCCTGCGGCGCTACGTGCTGCAGCTCGGCTTACTCGACGGCTACGCGGGCTTCCTGTGGGCGGCGCTGGGCGGCCTGCACGACCTGGTGCGCGAGGCCAAGCTCCGCGAGCTCACCCTCGGGGCGCCCCCTACTTCTTGAACGAGCGCACGAGCGCGCGCAGCGCGGCCACCGTGGCCGGCTTGTCCGCGAGGTCCGGGCTGGGCGGCATCATCGGGCTCTTCCCGACGCTGACGCCGCCGCCGAGGATGATCTTCTCGATGGCCGCGTCCTGAATCTGGGCCTGCCACGCGGCCTGCGAGAAGTCGCGCGGGCGCGGGTTGAGCGCCGCTGCGGCCTTGCCGTTGCCGTTCCCGCCCTCGCCGTGACAGCCCACGCAGCGCGCGGCGTAGATGGCCTTGGCCTCGTCGCTCGCGCTGGTGTCGGCCGGCTTCTCCGCGGGCGCGGCGACCGCGGACGGCTTCTCGGCCACGCGCGCGCCCGGACCGCCAAGCGTCTCCGATTTGTCGGAACAGGCCACGCAGAACACCAAACCACTCAACGCGATCACGAGGCGGGTCATGGCGGCGCATGATGCCCATGAACGGCCGTTCAGTCGAGACGGCTTGCGGTCCTCGCTCAGGCGAGGTACCTGGCGTGCGCACCGACGGAGACCTGCCATGAGCACCCTCCCCCCGGATTCCGAGCACGCCCGCACCAGCCGACCCGCGCCGCAGCTGCGGCCCGAAGCCGTGCGCCGTGGACCGCACGCGATGGAGGTCGTGGCGCCGGTGGCCGAGGCGCCGAAGCACCCGTCGCGCCAGAGCACCGAGCGCGAGGTGAAGGCCGCCGTGGAGACCGCGCGCGCCGCCCAAGAGACCTGGCGCCGCATGAGCCTGGACGAGCGCATCGCCGCGCTCACCCGCGCCGCCAAGGACATGCTCCGCCGCCGCGCCGAGGTCATCGCGCTCTCGCACGCCGAGATGGGCAAGGTGGACGTGGAGGGCCTCTTCAACGAGGCCCTCGGGCCGCTCGACACGCTCAACGGCTGGGCCAAGGTGCTGCGGCAGTCGGTGCCCCGCAAGCGCGTGGGGCTGAACCCGCTCAGCTTCCCCAAGAAGCGCGCGCACGTGGACATGGTCCCGCGCGGCGTGGTGGGCATCATCGCGCCGTGGAACTTCCCTTCGGCCGGCCTGTATCGCTCGCTCTTCCCTGCCCTGCTTTCCGGCAACGCGGTGGTGCTCAAGCCCAGCGAGTACACCCCGAACACCTCGGGCTGGCTCGCGCAGCGGCTCGCGGCGGAGCTGCCAGAGGGTGTGATCCAGGTCGTCACTGGCGACGGCGCCGTCGGCCAAATGCTCATCGACGCGGGCATCGACGCGTGCGTCTTCACTGGCTCGCCCGCTTCTGGCCGCAAGGTGGCCGTGCGCTGCGCCGAGCGCGGCATCCCCTCGAGCGTCGAGATGGGCGGCAAGGATCCGGCCATCGTCCTCGCGGATTGCGACCTGCCGCGCACCGTCGCGGGCATCACCCACTGGGCGCTGAGCAACTGCGGCCAGGCCTGCGGCGCGATCGAGGTCGCGTTCGTGGAGGCCACGATCGCCGACCAATTCGTGGCCGCGATGAAGAGCGCCTTCAGCCGGCTCAACGTGGCCGCCGAGCCGTACGCCGACCTCGGCCCGCTCGCGAACCAGCGCCAGTTCGATCTCGTCTCGTCGCAGGTGGAGGACGCGAAGGCCAAGGGCGCGTCGGTGGCCTGCGGCGGCGTGGCGCTCGGCGAGCTGCGCTACGCGCCCACGCTGCTCGATCACTGCGACGAGCGCATGGCGGTGGTGACCGACGAGACCTTCGGGCCGGTGCTGGCCGTGATCCGCGTGGAGGGTGCCGCCGAGGCCATTCGCCGCGCGAACAAGGGCCGCTATGGCCTGGGCGCGTCGATCTGGACGAAGGACATCGCGCGCGCCGAGCGGCTCGCGGAGCGCCTGGAGGTAGGCGTGGTGAACGTGAACAACCACGCGTTCACCGGCGCCATCGCGACGCTGCCCTGGAGCGGCACGCGAGAGACGGGCTTCGGCGTGGCCAACAGCGCCCTCTCGCTGCCCACGTTCGTGCGTCCGCGCGCGACCGTGGTCGACGAGAACGACGGGCCCGAGCCCTTCTGGATGCCCTACGACAAGAACCTCTGGGCGCTCGGACAGGTGCTCTCCGACGCGCAGCTCATGCGCGTGCAGAGCGCGTGGAAGCTGCCCCTGCTGATGCGCAAGCGCATC
This sequence comes from Deltaproteobacteria bacterium, assembly GCA_018266075.1. Lineage (GTDB taxonomy): Bacteria > Myxococcota > Myxococcia > Myxococcales > SZAS-1 > SZAS-1. The sequence continues at coordinate 12,165 of JAFEBB010000080.1, forward strand.
CAGGCAATCAAGAAGTTCTACGGCTGGTAGCCGACGTCGTTAACCACTTCGTTAACTAGAGGTGGTCCGCGATCCGCTCGGCCGCGCGCGTGGCCATGGCCATGATCGTCACCTGCGGGTTCACACCCAGCGGCCCGGGGACGGTGCTGCCGTCGGCGATGAACAGGCCCTTCACGTCGTGCACCTGGTGGTCCAGGTCCACGACGCTCGTCTTGGGATCGCGGCCCATCTTGCACGTGCCCAGCGGGTGGTAGCTCGAGAGCACCAGGTCCTTCGCGGCGACCTTGCGCTTCTTGAACTTCTCGAGGTCGTCCATCGAGCTCAGGGTCACGCCGCCCATGAGCAGCGGGTGCACGCGCTTGGCGCCCGCGGCGAACGCGAGCTGGCAGGTGCGCACCATGCCGCGGTGCATGCGGGCGATGTCCTCGCCGTTCACGTCGTACGTGATCAGCGCGCCGCCCGGCACCGCGCGAACCCGACCGGCCGGGCGCGCGTCGCGGATCATCACGCCCATCGACGCCAGGTGGTCCTGCTGCTCCACCATCTTCATCAACGGCTGGCCCACATCCGCGAGGATCACCGGGGTCACGTTCACGTCGGGCTGCGCGGCGATGATCATGATGCCGTCGCGCAAAAACTCCTCGCTCGCGTAGCCCTGCGGAGTGAAGTGCGAGGGGCGGATTGCTTCCTTCGCGATGGCCACCACGCCGCTCGACGGATGGAGCGACAGGTTCCGCCCCAGCTGCCCGCTGCGGTTGGCGAGCCCCTGGCGCTGCAGCAAGAGCGGCGTGGGAATGGCGCCGCCGGCGAGCACCACCGCCTTGGCGCGCACTTGGAGTCGGCGTCCGCTGCCCGTCTCGACCTCCACGCCCGTCGCGCGACCGCGCTCGATGAGGACCTTGTCCACGCGCGCGCCGGTGAGCGCCAGCGCGCCCTTCTCCAGCGCCTTGGGCAGGTACGAGAGCTGCGCGCTCTTTCGCGCGTCCGTGCGGCAGCCGAAGTTGCAGAACCCCTTGCCGTCGCACTCGGGCGCGTTGCGGCGGAGCGCCGCGTGCCGCCAGCCGTGGGCGTCGCAGCCGCGGCCCATGAAGTCCGCGATGGGGCCGATGATCTCCCGGCGCGCCGTCTCCACCCCGAGCGTGCGCTCCACGCGGTCGAAGTAGCCGGCCATGTTCTCCTGGCCGAAGACGTCGGTGTCCATCTCCTCGCACCAGCGCTCGAGCACCCAGGGCGGCGTGCGGAAGGCGGTGCCGGTGTTGATGGCCGTGGAGCCGCCGAGGAGCCGGCCCATGAAGATGGGCATCAGCACGTTCCCGACGGAGATCGCGAAGCGGTAGAACGTGCGGTGCGCGGCCACGATGCTGCCGTCGAAGCTGTCGCGCCGGTGGTGGTTGCCCTCCTCGAGGAAGACCACCGCGTGCCCGCGCTCGGCGAGCTCGCGGCCCACGATCGCGCCGCCCGCGCCGGTGCCGACGACGACCACGTCGCAGTCGATGTCGCCCTCGCGCCACTCTGCCGCGGGCTGGATCTGCTCCAGGTACCGCGGCTGCTCCATCTTGGTGACGACGTTCCGCACCCCGCCCAGCGACGTGTACACGTCGAGGCGATCGAAGTGGACCATCTTCAGCAAGAGCGCCGTGAGCGCGAGCGGCGCGCGCAGCACCGGGTCGCGCTGCCACGAAGCCAGCAGCTCCTGCTGCCGCGCGGCCGAGAGGGTGTGGAAGAAGCGGCCGGTGCGGCTCACCGCTGCTGCGTCCAGCGCGCGTTGGGCGATGCGCCACACGCGCGAGGCCTGCGGGTGCAGCTCGCCCAGCAGCTCCTCCACGCCGGCGACGGTGACCTCATCCGCGGCCATGATCCGCTCGGTGCCGGGGATGATGGCCTCGGCCAGCGCCAGCGCGGAGCGGCGCGCACGTGCGTCGCCGGAGGTGCGGGGAAGGCTCGTGGCCCAGCTGCGCGCCAGCTTGAGCACGGGCGACGGCGCGACGTCGGCGGCGGCGCTCCCAGAGGACGTGGGCAGGTTCGGGTGCACGCGAGGTCCTGAGTGCCAGTTTCGAGGGCGGCGGACATTACTCCAGCGCGCGCTCATTCGCCGCGAATTGTTGGATGCGGCCGGGCGCAATCTGTTCCGCGCGACCCGCCCCGGCAAGGGCGCGTGATGGGGGCGCTTGCGGGCCAAGCCTCGCATCACCAGATTGTCGCGGAGGCCGCTGCGCGCGGTTCGAACGCGAACCTCGGCGCGGTCCATCACGGAGCGGGCCATGTTCTTCCTTGCGCCGCACCCCGTCCCCGAGACGCCGCAGCCGGGAAGCCCGCGCATGTTCCGGGTGGCTTGGATCGAGCGCTACCTCTCGCGGGTGCGGCCCTGGCACGTGGTGACGGTGTGGGCGCCGGTGTCGCTCTATTGCCTCTGGCGGGGCGTGCACGCGCTCCCGCCGCTCGGCGCGCTGGGGCTCACGTTCGTCGGCGTGCTCACCTGGACACTGCTCGAGTACACGCTGCACCGCTTCCTGTTTCACCTCGCGCCCAACCCGCGCTCGGAGCTGCAGCAGGACCTGCACTTCCTCCTCCACCGCGTGCACCACGACTACCCGATGGATCCGGATCGGCTGGTGATGCCGCCCATCATCAGCGTGCTCCTGGCGGTGTTGATTGGCCTGCCGAGCTGGCTGCTGCTGGGGCCGCTGCACTTCTGGAGCTTCTTCGGCGGGCTGACGGCGGGCTACCTCTGGTACGACCTCACCCACTACGCCACGCACCACGTGAAGCCGCGCACGGCGCTGGGGCGCGCCCAGAAGGCGCACCACATGCTGCACCACTTCCAGACGCCCGAGCTGCGCTTCGGCATCACCACGCCGCTCTGGGACTGGGTCTTCGGGACCCACGCGCTGCCCAAGCAGCCCAAGCCCGACGAGGCGCCCGAGCGGGACAAGCCGCTCCGCGCCACGCCGTGAGCTGGGACGACGAATCAGCGCAGCGTGAAGCCGGTGGCCAGCACGTGGCCGGCCGTTGACGTACTCGGCACCGGAACCGGGACGCCCGCGGCATTCGTGTTGCCGGTGATGTACGTGCCCCACACGAGGTCGGTGGTGGCGGCCTGACCGAGCGCGAAGAGCGCCGTGGCCGGGACGTCGGCCGCGGTGACCGGCTGGCCCGAGAGGACGCCGGAGCGCGCCGGGCCGCCCGCGATCACGAAGGGCACGTGCCGCGCAGCCTGGGGGCCGTAGAAGGCGGCCGCGGAGTCGTCGATGTCGGCGCCGTTGCTCGAGGTGACGATGAACGTGGCGTTCGGCGCCGCGTTGTGGACCGCGTCGAGCGCGGCATCGAGCGCGTCGAGCTCGGCGAGCGCCGGCGCCGAGTGGCGATCGGCGGTGCGGCCCGTCTGGCCCAGCGACACCACCGCCACGGCCTTGTTGTTCGCGGCGATGAAGGTGCCCAGCTGGCCCGCGGCCTGGTCGTCCGAGGTGGGCAGCACCAGCGACGGATCGATCGATAGGTGCGCCGCCGCCGCGGACGCATTGCCGATGATCGCCGGCGTGAAGCCCAGCGTCTGCGCGGACTGGATGAGCGAGTCGCTCACGAAGTTGGCGCTGCCGCGCCAGGCGGTGAGCGCGTCGGAGTTCGGCACCTGGCCGGTGGGCGCGGGCTCGAGCAGCAGGCCGCGGCCGGGGAAGCCCGTCTGGCTCGGGTCGGTCTCGGCCGTGGCCAGCCAGTTGCCGGAGGGGTCGAGGACGGGCGTGCCGCCCGCGAGCATCTCGAAGCGGTTCTCCGCCGAGGCGCGGTAGCGGTTCCACGCCGCCTCGAAGCTCACGCCCGACGCCGCCAGGGCCGCCAGCTTCGGCAGGTGCGCGCTGGTGACCGGGTCGGTGAAGGCCTCGTCGTAGCTCACGCCCGCGAGGTCCACGATCACCACCTGGTTGGCCGGCGTGCCCGCGAGCGAGGCCGCGCCCTGGAAGCCGGCGGCGGTGAGCACGGTGTCGCGCGCGGTGCTCATGTCGCTCGGGTCGGTGAGCGTCTCCGCGGTGTCGCCCTTGAAGGCCGCGAGGATGGGGCCGCCCTGCGCGCTGGCAATGTCCTGGCCGAGGATCTTCATGGCCGTGGGCGCCACGTCGGCGTGATCCACCGGGTGCTTGAGCACCACGCCCTGCTTGAACGCCGGGCCCCACATGATGAGCGGCACGTACAGCTCGTCGTAGCTGAGGCCGCCGTGCCGCCCGAAGGGGAAGGGGTGCTGGTTCACGTCGAAGGTGCCCACGCCGCCGTCGCTCACCACCGTGCCCAGCGTCCAGCCGTCCTGCGGGAAGACGATGATGTCGGCCTGGTTGGGGCCCTCGATGCGGAAGTCGTGCAGCGTGCGCGTGCCCGCGTAGCCGTCCCAGGTGAGGGTGCGGGTGGTGTCCACGCCCTGGATGTTTCCGGACTGGATGAGGTCCACCAGCTTGTGCGCGACCGACGTCTGCTTGGCATAGCCGAACGCGTTCCCGGCGTCGGGGACCTTGGCGTAGATGAGCGCGTCGCCGTCCTCGTTGAGCATGTCGTACTGGAGGGGCGTGACCTCGGGCGCGCCGTGGTTGGTCACTTGCTGTGCGAGCTGATCGCCGTCGTTGCCGCTGTAGCCGAGGCGCACCTGCTTGGTGCTGTCCACCTTGCCGTGGTCGAGGGTGAAGAGGATGTTCACCTGGTTCGCGTACGGCGAGTTCTGGATGGCGGTGAGCAGGTCGCCGATGGCGTCGTCGTAGTCGTCGACGATGGCGTCGAGCTCGGCGGTGTCCGCGCCGTAGGTGCTGGTGGGGTCGCCGTCGAGGGCGATGAAGGCCCAGACCATCATGAAGCGCGGGGGCGCCGCGCCGCCCGCCGCCGCCGCCTGCCACACGTTCGCGGCGTCGCGGATGGTGAAGTGCTCGATGCTCTCCGTGCCGCCGTCGGCCGCGTAGAAGTTGGTCAGGGGCGGGCCGTCGAAGGTGATGTTGCCGCCGTCGCTCACGGCGCTGCGCGGGTAGTTGAACGCGCCCACGAGCAGGTTCTCCGCGGTCGACTGGCTGACCTGGAGCCCGAAGATGGAGCTGCCCTTCACGGTGAAGTGCACATCGCTGGCGCCCATCTCGAAGGGTGGCAGCTGGCCGATGTACGTCGTGGGGCCGAGGCCCGCGTTCTCGACCGTGGAGTAGACCGAGTCGACGTGGTGCGCCGGGCCGCTCGCGGTGTCGTTGAGTGGGTTGAGGTTGTAATAGACGTACTCGCCGAGCCCGAGGCCCACGAGGTTGAAGGGCTGGCTCCAGGCCTGCCAGGTCGGGTTCGAGTGGTCGGTGCGCGTGAGCCAGCTGTTGGCGGGCACGTTGGTGGCTTCGGGCCACTCGCCGGTGATCAAGGTGACGTTGTTGTGGTTGGAGTGCGTGGGCAGGTCCACGCGGGTGTACGCGAGCGTGCCCTCGCTGATCATGCGCTTGAGGTTGGGGGCGCGGGCGTCCCAGAGGGCCTTGAGGCCGTGGTCGTCGATGTCGATCTCGATGACGTACTGCGTGCCCGTGGTGCCGCCGGTCGAGCCGCCGGTGCTGCCGGTGGAGCCCTGGCCGGTGGTGCCCGTGGAGCCGGTGCCGGACGTTCCGGTGCTGCCGCTGCTGGAGCTCGAGTTCTTCCCTGAGCAGGCAGCGAGTGCAGCAGCGAGCGAGGCGACGACAAGCAAGCGGCGCATGCGAACTCCCGAGGAGACGAAGGCCTGTTCGCTAACACGATTTGTGCACACGCGGATAGTGACGCGATCGTGGACGTCGCTCGTGGCTCGTGGCTCATTCGTCTCGAAACCGGCGTTCACGAACCAGGAACGAGGAACCAGGAACTGCAGTACCGCTCGCTCGCCTGCCCGGTATAATCCGCGCGCGCCCGAGCGTTGCCCAAGAGGGCACGCCCTCACCGCGAGGAGATCATGGCCAACCCGCTCGTCGAGATGCAGAAGCTCGGGCAATCGCCCTGGCACGACAACATCCGCCGTCAGCAGCTCACCAGCGGCAAGCTCAAAGGCATGATCGACGCCGGTGACATCACCGGCCTCACGTCCAACCCCACCATCTTCGAGCAGGCGATCAAGTCGAAGGACTACGACACCGAGATCGCCGAGCTCGCCAAGGCCGGCAAGACCTCGCTGCAGATCTTCGACGCCATCGCCATCGAGGACATCCGCGCCGCCGCGGATCTCTTCAAGCCCGTGTTCGATCGCACCCAGGGCAACGACGGCTACGTCAGCATCGAGGTGGCGCCGCACTTCGCCCGCGACAGCACCGCCACCATCAACGAGGCCAAGCGCCTCTGGGCCGCCGTCGACCGCCCGAACGTGATGGTGAAGATCCCCGCGACGCTCGAGGGCCTGCCTGCCATCGAGACCTGCCTCGCCGAGGGGCTGAACATCAACGTCACGCTCATCTTCTCGCTCGAGCGCTACGACGCGGTGATGAACGCGTACATCAACGGGCTCACCCAGCGCGCCGCCGCGGGCAAGGACGTGAACCGCGCCGCCAGCGTGGCCAGCTTCTTCGTCTCGCGCGTGGACACCCTGGTGGACCGCCTGCTCGACGAGCGCACCGCCGCCAACGCCGAGGACGTGAAGCGCATGGCGGATCTGCACGGCAAGGCGGCCATCGCCAACGCCAAGCTGGCGTACCGCAACTTCCAGAAGAAGTTCGGCGGGAGCGCCTTCGCGGAGCTGAAGAAGAAGGGCGCGCGCGTGCAGCGGCCGCTCTGGGCGAGCACGTCGACCAAGAACCCGAAGTACCAGGACACGTACTACGTCGAGGCGCTGCTGGGCCCGGACAGCGTGGACACCATGCCGCCCGCCACCATCGACGCCTATCGCGATCACGGCAAGCCGAGCGTTCAGATCGACAAAGAGCTCAACGCCGCCGACAAGGTGATGCGCGAGCTCGCCGAGCTGGGCATCGAGATGAAGGCCGTCACCAAGCAGCTCGAGGACGAGGGCGTGGCCAGCTTCGCCAAGTCCTTCGACAGCATGATCGACGCGGTCGAGGTGCTCCGGAAGAAGGCCACGGGCGCGTAGCACGCAGGGCGTTCGCAACCCAGCGCAGGACCTTCGCGCAGTCCACGACTCCCCTTCCCCATTCGTAACCGGGAAGGGGTTTCGTCGTTGCACTCCCGAACCAGCCACGACGAGCCACGGCAGCTGGCCAGGGTTGGCTCGATGCATGCGTATGCGCAGCGCATGCACGGTCCTTCCATTCTGGTGGTGAACGACGACACCGCGCTGCGCGACCTGGTGGAGCTGGCCTTCAGCATGGCCGGCTTCGAGGTTTGGAAAGCGCGCAACACCGAGCAGGCGCTGGAGCTCTGCGTGGAGCACCCGCCGGCCGCGGCGCTCCTGGACCTCGCGATGGAGGAGGCCGAGGGCGGCTCGCTGGGGCGCACGCTGCGGCGGCGCTTTGGGCGGTCGATCGCGCTGGTGGTGGTGGGAACGCCGGCGGAGGTCGAGGCCCTGCCCGAGCTCGACGCCGACGCGTTCGTTCCCAAACCCTTCGACATCGACGAACTCCTCCGGCTGACCTCGCGGCTCACCTTCGTGGCCCAGCAGCCCGGGCTCTGATTGCAGCGGGCGCGCGCCGCATCCACCTTCCTCGCGTGCGGGGTGGGGAGGCGGGATGGGGGCGTGGGCGCTGGCCACGTGGGCACTCGTTGCGTCCGGGGCGCCGGGCGCGTGGGAGCAGGTCAGTTCCGGTGAGGTGGAGGTCTGGGTCCGCCAGACGCCACACAGCGGGGTGCGCGAGGTGCGCGCGAGCAAGGTCATCCACGCCAGCGCCGAGCGCTTGAAGGCGCTCATCTCCGACGAGGAGCGCGCCCGCCACGGGCCGCACGTGGTGGAGTACCGGAGCGTGGCCGATCCCTCGCCCGGGGTGTGGATTCGCTACGCGCGGGTGAGCGTGCCGCTCATGGAGGATCGCGACGCGTTCGTGCGCGTCACGCAGGACCGCGACCTCCAGCCCGACGGCACTGGCGAGTACCACCTGAGCTGGGTGCCCTGGGGCGACGACCGGCCCACGCGCTCGGGCGTGGTGCGGGTGCGCCAGACGCGCGGCTACTGGGACATCCAATCGCTCGGCAACGGCTTCTCGCGCGTGGAATACGACCTCGCGTGCGATCCCGGCGGGATGATGCCGAGCTTCGTGGTGAACCTGGTGAACAAGCGGCTGGTGCCGGGCGTGCTCTTCGACCTCGAGCGCGACGCATTGAAGCAGCCGAACCCGCACGCGCGCTGAAGGCGCTTTTCAACGCAAACCCTGAAATGCAAGTCTTCGGGGATGCGTCTGCCGCGAATCGTCATCTTCCTCGGTGCCATCGCTTGCACGGGATGCAGCGCCCCAACGTGCCCAGGCGGCGGGCCGCACCCGCCCCAAGGCTCTCCCGCGGATGTGCACCCACTCACCGTCGATGCTGGCTTCTTCTTGACCGGCCCGTTCGATGCGGGCGCACCGCGCGTTCGCGTGACCGCGGGTGGCGCGGCCTTCGGGCCGGCGTGTCACCAGCTCGATGGCGGCGGGTACTTCCAATACGCGGATGGCGGCTGGGACTTCACCTACGCCGACGCGGGCTCCTCCGACGGCGACGGCGGCTGCCACATCACCTCTTCGTTCATCGCGGACATCGCGACCACGATGCCCGGCACGAGCTTTCTGCGCGAGGAGCCGCAGGGCGACGGAAGCGTCGTCGAGGTCTTCGGCTTCACCGATTGGGCGAAGGTCGATGGCGCAGTCCAGCAGGTGGGCCCCGTGCTCGTCGACGCCGGCCTCGCCGGGCCGATTGATTTCGAAGCCGTGACGACGCACGTCTTTTGCGAGTGAGTGCAATCCTTCACACTTCCTTCAGAGATCTGAAGTTACGCTGGGGCCCATGAACCTCCGGCCCGCCCTCGCCTTCCTCGCTGCCACCACCCTCGCCTGCGGCTCCAGCACCAGTGGCTCCAGCGCATCGAGCGGCTCGAGCTCATCGACGTCGACATCGTCCACGACGAGCGCATCGAGCACCTCGACCGGCTCGACCACGGCCAGCAGCTCGACGAGCTCCGGCAGCTCGACCGCGTCGGGGAGCGGCAGCGGCACGACGGGCTCGACGTCGGCCAGCAGCGGCTCCGGCTCCAGCGGCGGAACCACTTCGAGCTGTCCGCTGACCGTCGACACCTCGCCCACGAGCACCGTCACCAACGGCTGCACCCTGCTCTCCCGCGACACCTCCAGCTGTCAGGCCGCGCGCAGCGCACAAGGCTTGAGCGGCGCGTGGCTCGAGTTCTCGTGCCGGGTGACGCTCACCAAGACGACCGTGAACGGCAAGGATGTGGTGACCATCGCCACCGACAGCCAGCCGGACTACGTGAGCAACTACTTCGCGACGTCGAGCCCGTGCTACGCGGCGTTCAGCCCGTCGTTCCCGGACCCGAACCAGATCTCCGCGCAGTCGCTGAGCATCAACGTGCCGCTCGCGCCGGACACCACGCAGACCGCGATGGGACTCGGGCCCGTGGGCGTGGCGATCAACGGCGTGGCCATCTTCGACAACCAGGCCGCGCCCGGCGACGACATCTTCCAGGAGTCGGGCTCGTTCGATCAGTGCCAGGGCCACCCCGCGCCCGGCGGCGTGTACCACTACCACTCGGAGCCGTACGCCATCAGCTCGGCGGACAGCGAGCTCATCGGCGTGCTCAAGGACGGCTACTTCGTCTACGGCCAGCTCGACGCCGACGGCTCCACGCCCACCCTCGACGCCGCTGGCGGCCACACCGGAACCACGCCCGACAGCCCGAGCACGCCCGTGTATCACCACCACTTGAACCTGCAGATCTCGACCAACACGGGCACCGCAGGCGAGCGCGTGGAGTTCATCACCACGGGCACCTACGCGGGGACGCCGGGATGAGCCCGCAACGGCGACCTCCGAGCCCAGAGGACAGTGCCGAGTTCGAGCGCATTCGCACGTTGATGCAGCGCCGTGAGGCCGTGTTTGTGTTTGGATCGAACCACGCCGGCCGCCACGGCAAGGGCGCAGCGAAGGAGGCCGAGGCAAAATACGGCGCGAAGCGCGGCCAGGGCGAAGGCCTTGCAGGTCGCTCGTACGGCGTGCCCACGAAGGACGCCAAGCTCCGGACGCTCACGCTCGATGAAGTTCGAGCCCACGTCGAGCGCTTCATGGAGTTCGCGCGCGAGCGGCAAGATCTCGTCTTCGCGGTTACGCGGGTGGGCTGTGGGCTTGCAGGATTTCGCGACGAGGACATCGCGCCGCTGTTCGCGAACTCACCGCGCAACTGCGAGCTGCCGCGCGAGTGGTTGAAGATGGTCGGGCGCTGAGGTGGTGCCCGCTCAAGTGTCGTACTCGCCGCTGTCGAACGGCTCGTGGAACGCCATGTAGTTCCCCGGCAGGAGCTCGACCCACCAGGTCTCGTCCGGATCGTCGTCGGGTGGCCGCGGGATGAGCCCAAACTCGAGGCCGAAGCGGGCCACGCTGAAGGGCCGCACCTCGATGCGACAGCGCTCGTAGTCACCGAGCTCCGCGAGGCACGTCTGGATGGTGCGCAGCCGCAGCTCGATGTCGCCGTCTCCTTCCTCGTGGACCCAGGGATCGATGCGCGCGTCGACGAGCCGGCCGTCCGCGTCGAACTGATAGAGCGCGATAAACTCACGCCGCGGCTGACCGTCGCCCGCCGGCACGAACGGCGTGGTGAGGAAGAATTGCCTGCCCGTCGCCGTCTGACCCACGAACTCCGCGTGGTAGTCGTCGGGCTCGATGGCGATTTTCACAGGGGGCTGGCTGGGCATGTGCCGGGTGCCGCGTCCGAGTTGCCCCCGCGGTTGAGCATACCGGGTGGCGCGTCGAAGTCACGACACGGCGCAAGCGCAAATGAACAACGGCGGCTATCCCCCCAGGAGCACCACGGTCGACTCCACGTGCGCGCCGCTGCCATCCGTTGCGCGGACCGTGAGCGATCGCGCGCCCTGCTGGCCCGGCAGGCTCTCGACGACGAACGGAATCTCGCGCTGCTCGAAGCCCTGCAGCGGCACGTCGACCATCGCGCCTTCCACACGAGCGCCCGTCGGCAGCACGTACTCGAGGTGCAGGGTGCGCGGCGCGTCGCCCTTGTTGCTCACGTGGAGCAGGAAGCGGTTCACCACCAGGTCGCCCACGCGCTCGTAGGGCGCGCGCTGCGCTCGCGCGAGCGAGGCGCCGAACGCGCTCCGTCCCGACACCGCGAGGGTGAGCGCCACCAGCCCTGCAACCATGGCCACCGCATATCCAGCGAGGCGCGGCCGCAGGAAGCGCCGCGGCTTGTGCTCCAACCCCGCCTGCGAGTCGTAGCGAATGAGCCCGGCCGGCCTGCCAATCTTGAGCATCACCTCGTTGCACGCGTCGACGCAGTGCGCGCAGCCCACGCACTCGAGCTGCAACCCATTGCGGATGTCGATTCCGGTGGGACAGACCTGCACGCAGCGCTTGCAATCCACGCAGTCGCCCGCACCCACGGTGCCGCGACGGGCGCGCGGCTCACCCCGAAGGCCGTCGTAACCCACGATGAGCGTGTCGCGGTCGGCGAGGACAGACTGTAGCCGCCCGTACGGGCAAATCACCACGCAGATCTGCTCCCGGAACCATGCAAAATCGAAATAAATGATACCCGTGATTGCCGCCATCCACAGGAACGCGCCCCAGTTCTCGAGCGGGGGCCGGCGCGCCATGCGGAGGACCTGGTCGAGGCTGGCGAAGTAGGAAATGAAGATGTTGGCAATCAGGAAAGCGCTCAGCACGAAGAGGAAGTGCTTGAGCCCGAACCGTGCGGCGCGACCCGCCGTCCACGGCCCGCGCTCACGCGCCACCCGCGCGCCCGGCCGTCCTTCCACGAGCGTCTCGATGCGGCGCGCCACGCCCTCGAGAAAGACCGTCTGCGGGCACGCGTAGCCGCACCACACCCGGCCCACCAATGCGCTGAGCACGATGAGCGCAAAGCCGATCCCGCTGACGACGAAGAACGCGAGATAGAAGTCGCTCGAGTTGAAGGCGAGCCCGAAGAAGAAGAAGTGCCGGTGCTCGATATCCACGAAGACCAGCGGCTCGCCGTGGAAGCGAATCCACGGCAGCGCGGCATAGACGAGTATCAACACGGGATAGAGCCAGCGCTGCAGCCCGGTGTACCGGCCAGCCGACTCCGCGGGGTGCAGCTTGACGCGCTTCCCGTCGGGCCGGAGCGACTGGCTCGTCAGCGCGCTCCCCAATTGGCGGACCGGCGCGTTCACGGCGTCGGCGCAACCGTGGCAGCGAGGACCGGCCTGGGCACGTCGACTTCGGCATGCGGCGCCGCGCTCGGGCTCGCCTCCGCCTTGTCCTCCTGCCCTTCCGGCGCTCGACCGGGAACGTTCGTGTTCCGCAGCGTGAGGACGTACGCGGTGAGCTCCTGCACCTTCGCGGGGCCGAGCGTCGGCTTCCAGGCAGGCATCCCCTTCATCACCCAGCCATTGGAGATGGTCTTGTAGATGTCCGTGGGCTTGCCACCGTGGAGCCAATAGTTATCAGTCAAATTCGGCCCAATCTTCCCTTCGCCCTTGGCGCCGTGACAGACCACGCAGGTCGTCGCGAAGGTCGCTGCGCCCTTGGCCGCCGAGGGCCCCTTGCTCATCGCCAGCAAGCTCTCGTCGCTCACGTCGCCGTCGGACTTGATGCCTTCCTTCTTGGCCTGCTCCGACTGGTAGTGCTCCAGCGGCAGCTCGCCAAGATGGTAGACGTGAAAGTACTCCCAATATCCAAATGCGAAGACCATGGCGCCGAAGAGTGTCGCCAGCCACCAGCGCGGGAGGACGTTGTCCTCCTCTTGAATGCCATCGTACTCGGGCGCGGGATTCGGGTTGTCACTCATGACTGGCTCCGGGAGTGGGGTTCTCGTCGTGAAGGAGCGGCAGGGCGCTCGCGGCGACGTGGGCGCTCGGCCCCCGGCGCCAGGCGCGCACCGCGGCCATCACGAAGACGACGGCAAACAGCGCCATCGACAGAATCGGAAGAAGCAGGAGCTCATTTCCTGCATAGAACGCGTGGTACATCACAGTCCTCCGGGCGTGGCGAGCGACACCTTGGCGGCGTCGTCGACCGGCGGCGCCTTGCCGAGCCGCTGCAGGTAGGCAATCAGCGCCACCATCTCCGAGTTCCACTTCACGTCGTTGCCGGTCTTGGCGAGGTCGGCCGTGATCTCCTTGGCCTGGCGCTCGAGGTCGACGTTTCCACCCGACACCTGGTCCGAGGTGTAGGGCACCCCGAGCGTGCGCATCGCGTTCAACTTTTTAGTCGTATTCGTGAGGTCGAGCTCCTTGTCGACCATCCACGCGAACGACGGCATGTTCGAGCCCGGCGTGATCGCACGCGGGTCCTTCAGGTGCTCGAGGTGCCAGAGGTTGGGGTACTTGCCGCCCACGCGCGCGAGGTCCGGACCGGTGCGCTTGGAGCCCCACTGGAAGGGGTGGTCGTAGAACGAGTCCGCGATGGTGCTCGGCTCACCGTAGCGCGCGGTGTCGCCCGGCAGCGGGCGAATCATTTGTGAGTGGCAGTTGTAACAACCCTCGCGGATATACAAATCACGGCCCTGCAGCTCGAGCGCGGTGTACGGCGCGGGCGGCCGCGTTCCCTCGGGCAGCTTGTGGTTGAGCACCAGGGTGGGCACGAGCTCGGCCACACCGCCGATGAGCACGGCGATGAGCACGAAGGTCACGAAGATGAGCGGCTTGCCCTCGAGCATGCGGTGCCAGGCGCTCTTTCCAAGCGCGTCGCCGCCGCCGCTCTTGAGTACCGTCACCCCGACGAGCAATGCGACGCCAAGGCCCGCGCCCACGTAGATGGCGTTCGTCACCTTGTCGGTAATCCCCAGTCCGATGAGCACGAAGAGGCCCGTGAAGATGATCGCGATGGGACGCGACCCGAGCAGCTCCTTCCACGACGGCCCAGGCACTGCGGGCTCCTCCACGACCGTCACCTGCGCATCGACCGCCTTGCCGCTGCGAATCGTGGCCACGAGGTTGTAGGCCATGACCAGGTAGCCGGCGAGGTAGAGCGTGCCGCCGAGCGCCCGAGTGATGTACAGCGGGCGGATGGCGATCAGCGTCTCCACGAAGCTCGGATAGGCGAGCGCGCCGTCGGGCGTGGTGGCCTTGAGCATCAGGCCCTGGGAGATGCCGCTGATCCACATCGACACGACGTAGATGAGAATGCCCAACGTGGCGGTCCAGAAGTGCGCGTTGGCCAGGCCCACACTCTTGAGCTTGGTATTCCAGAGCCGCGGCACCAGCCAATAGAGCAGGCCCGCGGCCATGAAGCCGTTCCAGCCCAGGGCGCCGCTGTGCACGTGGCCGATGATCCAGTCGGTGTAGTGCGCGAGCGCGCTCACGCTCTTGATGGAGAGCAGCGGGCCTTCAAACGTCGCCATTCCATAGAAGGTCAGCGCGGCCACGAAGAACTTGAGAACCGGGTCGGCGCGCACGCGATCCCAGGCGCCGCGGAGCGTGAGCAGCCCGTTGAGCATGCCGCCCCAGCTCGGCGCCCAGAGCATGAGGCTGAAGACCATGCCCAGCGACTGCGCCCAGTCTGGAAGCGCGGTGTAGAGCAGGTGGTGCGGCCCCGCCCAGATGTACATGAACACCAGCGCCCAGAAGTGGATGATCGACAATCGATAGGAATAGACCGGGCGCTCCGCTGCCTTCGGCAGGAAGTAGTACATAATTCCCAGGATGGGCGTGGTAAGGAAGAACGCCACGGCGTTGTGGCCGTACCACCACTGAATGAGCGCATCTTGCACGCCCGAGTAGAGCGAGTAGCTCTTGCCTGCGCCGATGGGCAGCGCCAGGTTGTTCACGATGTACAGAACCGCGATGGTGACGATGGTCGAGATGTAGAACCAGATCGCCACATACAAATTCTTCTCGCGGCGCACACCGAGCGCCCAGAAGAAGTTGATGGCGAACGTCACCCAGATGAGCACCACCGCGAGGTCGATGGGCCACTCGAGCTCGGCGTACTCCTTGGCCTGGGAGATGCCGAGCGGCAGGGTCACCGCGGCGGCCACGATGATGAGCTGCCAGCCCCAGAAGTGCAGATTGGAGAGAAAGTCGCTCGGCATGCGCGTCTTCAGCAGCCGCTGCGTGGAGTAATAGATACCCGCGAACATCATGTTGCCCACGAACGCGAAGATGGCCGCGTTGGTGTGCAGCGGCCGCAGCCGCCCGAAGGAGAGGAAGCTCAGCCCGAAGTTGAGCTGCGGGAAGGCGAGCTGCGAGGCGATGAAGAGGCCCACCAGCATGGCCACCGCGCCCCAGACGATGGTGGCCAGCGCGAACTTGCGGACGACGGCGTCGTCGTAGGTGATGGTCGTCGTTGTGGCGGCGGTGCTCACGGCTGCTCCCGGGTGGTGGGGGTTTCTTCGTCGGCGAACGGCAGGAGGGCCAGGCGCTCAGCCTGCTGGTGATCGCGGTGGCGGACGCTGTAGCCAAAGAGGATCAGCGACCCACAGACGAGCATCAGGCTCACGAAGACCATCAAGGGGATGGCGTTCATGCGTGCGCCTCCGAGATTCCCGCAGGCGCGGGGGGATGCGAGGGTGATGCCAGCGCGCGGATCACGCGGGAGGCGCGCAGCGTGTAGAGGAGGATGAGCAGCGAGCTCGCAGGCATGGCCACCGCGGCCGAGAGCGGTGAGACGCGCCCCAGCATCGACATGCCCAGCGCCAGCGCGTTGTAGCCCAGCGCAAAAACCAGGATGGTTCGCGTGGTGCGACGCAGCCTTTGCGTCACCTCGAGCGCCTCGCGAATGCAGGCCAGGCCCGGGGTGAGAAAGTAGAAGTCGGCGCGCGCGGCGAGCGTGGGTCGGTCGATGGCCGGGGTGCCGCTGCAGAGCGCCTGGTCGATGGCGAGCGCGTCATTGATGCCGTCGCCCACGAGCAGCGTGTCGCGGTCGCCGTGGTGCTCGCGCAGCCACGCGGCCTTCCCCTCGGGCGAGAGGCCGCCGACCGCGCGGTCCCGTGGGACGCCGAGGGCGCGCGCCACGCGGGCCACGCGCTCGGGCGCGTCGCCGCTGAGGATGGCCACGTCGACGCCTGCGGCCTGAAGCCGGCTCACCTCGGCGACGGCGTCCGCGCGGAGCTGCTCTTCCAGCTCGAGCTCGGCGCGCAGCTCCCCGTTCACCTCGAAGCTCACGCGATCACCGCGCGGACCGGCGCTGCGTCCAAGGCGCGCGCGCAGCGTGCCATCCAGCTCCGTGCCCTGCCCTGCCACTTCCCGGATCGGCAGCGACGGGTCGAAGCGTTGGGCATCGGCGGGCAGCGCGCGCACCACGCACTGGCTCCCGGGGTGCGCGCTGCGGCACGCGAGGTTGTACAGAATGGCCCGCTCGTCACTCGTGAGCGCCTGCAGCGCGGACGGATTGGCCACGCGCAGCGTGCCGAGGGTGAGCGTGCCGGTCTTGTCGAAGGCCACGCGACGCACGCGCGCGGCTCGATCGAGGAACGACTCGCGAACCACGAAGAGCCCCTCGCGCCGCAGCCGCAGCGCCGCGAGCTGGTACGCGAGCGGAATGGCGAGGCCCAGCGCGCACGGACAGGTCACCACCAGCACCGCCGTCGCCGACTGCACCGCCGGCTCGAGGCCGTGGCCAATCCAGATCGCAAACGCCGTCGCCGCGAGGCCGAGCACTGCGGGCACGTAGGCACGGCCGACCCACGAGAGCAGCGCGCCGTACGAACCGGGCTCACCCTCGCGCTCGGGCGCAGTGAGCAGCGGAAGCAGCGCGGAGCCCTGGAAGGGCTCCTCCGCAACCAGCCGCAGCGCGCGTGCCGAAGCGTTGAACGCGCCCGCGGGAACGCGCGTGCCTTCGGCCAGTTCGCGCGGCACCGACTCGCCATTGATCCAGTCGAAGGAGAACGACGCCTTCTCGTCGAGCAGGGTCGCGGCGGTCACCAGCAAGTCGCCGGCAGGCAGCAGCAGCGCGTCGCCGCGCTCCACCCTTGCGGCGGGGACCGTCGTCACCCGGCCGTTCTCGAGCCGTCGCGCGAAGAGCCCCGCGATGCCGTCATCGGCCAGCAGCCGCCGACGGTTCTGCACCAGCACCCGGCGCTGGAGCCAGCGCCCCACGAGCATGAGCGTGGTGAACGTGGCCACGGAGTCGAAGTAGGCGAAGGTGTCGCCCTGGCGGCTGCTCATCACCAGCGAGCCCGCGTACGCGAGCAGCATCCCCATGGAGATGGGGAGCTCGAAGGTGATCAAGCCGCGCCGGAGCCCACGCAGCGCGCGCGAGAAGAACTCCCAGCCACCCACGATCACCACCGCGCCGCTGAGCAGCAGGGTGAGCGCGCGCATCAGCGAGAAGGCGAGGCCATCGCGCGGCGTGAGCCCGAAGTAGAACGACGCGCTGAACACCATGGTGTTCAGCGTGAGCGCCGCGCAGATACCGAGCCGGGTGAGCGTGGCGTCGGAGGTGTCTGCCTCGTCCTTGAGCTGCGGTCCGGCCTCGTAGCCGAAGCGCGCGAGCTCGCGCACGAACGCACCCACGTCGGTCGCAGGCTCAAACGTGAGGTGCACGCGACCCACGCCAGGCTCCACGCGCGCGTCGAGCGCCCCCGGGAGGCGCTTGAAGAGCTTCTCGATGAGCCACACGCAGGCGCTGCAGCGGATGCCTTGGACGTCGAGGGTGAGCCGCACCGGTCCGGACGCGGCCGAGGCGCGCGCTGCCGCCAGCGGTGCCTCGAGCCAGGCCAGGTCGCGCGGTCGCGCCGGCAGCACCACGGCGTCGGTCGCTCCACCCTGGAACGCGTAGTACCGCTCGAGGCCCTCTTGCTTGAGGAGCTGAGCCACGGTCGCGCAGCCCACGCAGCAATAGCCCGCAGGTGCGTCGGGCGTGGCGATGGGGCTCTTGCAGTGAAGGCAGATCGACGCAGGCATGCCGCGCCGAAGTGCACATCGCGCACCAGCGATCTGCTGGGGGTCAAGACAGTCTCCCTGCGCAACCCCTGCGTCGACGCGATGCGCCGCGCAGATCCAGCACCTGGCCCGCTGCGGTCCCGGGCACGACGCGACGGCGCGGGGCTTGCTCTGCGTGCTCCCATGGATCCGGCGACGGCCTCGGCCTACGCGCAGCTCTCCAGCCTGGGCGTGCTCTACGTGGCGCTGCACTGCAGCGGCATGTGCGGCCCGTTGGTGGTGGGCCTGGGCGTCGGGGAGCGCGCGCACGGCCCCGCTGCCATGGGACGCGTGCTCACCTACCAGCTCGGAAAGGCCGTGGTGTACGCGCCGCTCGGTGCGCTCGCTGGGCTGTTCGGCCGAGGTGTGGTGCACGGGCTCGCGCGACAGGGCACGTGGCTGACCGCGCTGCTCGGCGTCGCGCTCATTGCAGCGAGCGTGCGCGCGCGATTCGCGGGTTCGAGCGCGCCCCCATTCGCCCTCCTCGCGCCGCTGGTGCGTCGCGCGGACCGCCTGCGCCAGCGGCCCTGGCTTCGCGCCTTCGCGCTCGGGCTGGCGATGGCCGCCCTGCCTTGCATGCTCGTGCTCTGGGTGCTCGCGCTCGGCGCCACCACGCACCACCCGCTTCACGGCGCGCTCTTGATGTTGCTCTTGCTGGCGATGAACTCGGTGCCGCTGCTCGCCGCCGTCCGACTCTCCGCGCTGGTGCGCACGCGCGCGCCCGCGCTCGCCCGCTTGCAACCCTGGCTTCCAACCGTCTCCGGCGTGTGGCTCCTGCTCGTGGCCCTCGCGGGTGCGGGCTGGCTTCCCCACGCGTCACTGCCGTTCTCCCTCGCCGGCCGCGGCTACGTGGTCATGTTCTGGTGACTCCCATGACGACCTCATCCACCCACGCACCACCTGAGCTCCTCGCCCGCTACGGCGGCGCGGTGCCGCGCTACACCAGCTATCCCACCGCCCCGTCGTGGCGCCCGCTCGCGCCCAGCGAGACCGAAGCGGTGCTCGCGCGCGCCCAGCGCGACGAGGGCCCGCTCTCGCTCTACGCGCACCTGCCGTTCTGCAAGAAGCTCTGCTTCTACTGCGGCTGCAACATGATGGTGACGCGCAGCAGCTCCCTGGTGGACAGCTACCTCGCCGCGATCGAGCAGGAGATCGCGACCCTGGGCGCGCGCTTCGGCCACCGCGAGGTGGTGCAGCTGCACTGGGGCGGCGGCACCCCCACCTTCCTCGAAGCCGCGCAGCTCGCGCACCTGCACGCCGCGTTCGCGCGCGCGTTCCGGATCGCGCCCGACGCCGAGCAGTCGATCGAGATCCACCCGCCGGTCACGACCTTCGAGCAGCTCGAGGTGCTGCGCAGCTGCGGCTTCAACCGGGTGAGCATGGGCGTGCAAGACTTCGACGCGCGCGTGCAGCTCGCCGTGAACCGCATCCAGCCCTTCACGCAGACGCAGGCGCTCATCGATCGTGCGCGGCAGCTTGGATTCAAGAGCGTGAACGTCGACTTGATGTACGGCCTGCCGCACCAGAGCGTGGAGAGCTTCGGCGTCACGCTCGATCGCATCGGTGAGCTGCGGCCGGATCGCATCGCGCTCTTCGGCTACGCGCACCTGCCGCAGCTCAAGCCGCACCAGAAGCTGATCCCCGCAGATGCGCTGCCCGTGCCGTCGCGGCGGCTGGCGATCTTCGAATCGGCGGTGGAGCGGCTCTTCGCGCTCGGCTACCGGCACATCGGGCTCGATCACTTCGCGCTGCCCAGCGACGACCTCCCGATCGCCCAGGAAGCCGGCACGCTGCGCCGCGACTTCATGGGCTACACCACCTGCGCGGAGAGCGAGCTCCTCGCGTTCGGTGCGTCGGCGATCTCGGACCTCGGCGGTGCCTACTTGCAGAACGCCAAAGAGGTGAAGGGCTACATCGACGCGATCTCCGCGGGCCGCGGCGCCGTCGACCGCGGCGCCCTGCTCTCCCGCGACGACCTGCAGCGCCGGGCCATCATCCAGGCGCTCTTCTGCCAGCGCGAGCTCGACACGCAGCGGCTGGGCGGAAAGCTCGGCGTCCGCTTCGACGACGCCTTCACGCCGGAGCTGGCCCGCCTCGCCACGCTCGCGCAGGACGGGCTGGTCGAGCTCGCGCCAGGCCGGATTCGCGTCACGGCGCTCGGCCAGGTGTTCCTGCGCAACATCGCCGCGGTCTTCGACGCCTACCTGCGCGCGCCCGAGGGCGGCCGCACCGCGATGTCCAAGGCGATCTGAGCGGGCAACGAGGAGCGGCGCCGCGGACGCGAGTCCGGGCGCCGCTCGAATTCTCAAACGCTTCTACTTGCGCGCTTCGACCTGCGCCGGCTGCGTAGACGCCGCGGCGGTCAGCGCGGTGAGCCCCAGGCACCAGGCGACGAGCACGGCGGTCCAGAAGTTCTTGAGTCGCATGGGCGTGGCTCAGTTCGACGGCGGGGTCGGCGCGGTGGGCGGCTTGGGGTTG
Organism: Deltaproteobacteria bacterium; assembly: GCA_018266075.1. Classification (GTDB taxonomy): domain Bacteria; phylum Myxococcota; class Myxococcia; order Myxococcales; family SZAS-1; genus SZAS-1. Next base: position 32,609 of record JAFEBB010000080.1, read on the forward strand.
CCGGCCTTGATCCACACGCCGAGCGTCATGGCGTCGGTCTCGTTCACCAGCGCGCCGAACGGCGGCATCGCCGTGCCGGGCTTGAAGCTCTGCGGATTGCGAATCCACGCGGCGATGCGCTCGGGGCCCTTGGTCGGGTCGCGGCCGGCCGCGGCGAGGTTGGCGTAGAACGCGCCGCCCGCCGGGTTGTGGCAGGCGATGCAGCCGTTGGCGACGAAGAGCTGGTCGCCCGAGCGCAGCTTCAGCTTCTCCACCTTCTCGTTGGGCTCGCGGCCCGCCGGGGCTGCAGCGCGCGCGAGCACGTCGTTCATGTCGGGGAAGTGCTGCGCCATCGTGGCCGGCGTCAGCGGAAAAGCGTTCGGCTCGAGCTTGTCGCAGCCCAGGTAGCCCATGCCCACCACCGCGAGGGCGGCGGCCATCAGTCGGCGAGAAAAGTTCGAGAGCCTCACGTGCATCCTCCTGGATCGGGCGCCTCAGCGCCGATGCCAGGGTTCAATGCACGAGGCTTGCCGAGCCCCAGGTGCCTAGAAGAAAGCCCCGACACACGCGCAAAGCGTGCGCCAGGGCTCATTGCGGGCCGTTCGGCGCGCAAAAACCGGAGAGGCGCCTAGGAGCCTGTCCGGGTAAGCGGTGTTGACAGAGAGTGACTGTAGCCGAGC
>JAFEBB010000081.1 GCA_018266075.1 Deltaproteobacteria bacterium
CCCCCGGGAGCACCGCCGCGGCGCCGCCGAACGGGGCCACCTCGGGTGACGGGGCGGCGAACGGAGCCTCGCATTGATGCGCCGGTTGCAGGGCACGACAGGGGGCCGCGATCGCAGGAGCGGCGCCCTTCGTGTCTGTGAAGCCCGGGGAGCCGGCCATGCGAATCCACGTCCATTCCGAAGACGCCGAGGCCGCTCGCCACGGCATCCGCCGCAGCTCCAGCCGATCGATGGCGCCGAATGTCGATCCTTGTGGCGCGCCAGACGGGAACGCGTCTTCGACCGGGCGATAACCCAGACATCTCGCCTGGAGAAACGCCATGTCGCTCAATCCCGCGGTCAAGCGCCTCGACAACGACCTCAGCCGCATGCACAAGGCGGAGCAGGGTCAGACGAAGGAGCTCGCCGCGGAGAAGCGCGCGAACGCCTCGGTGAAGACCGACGGCGCCGCGGAGAAGACGGCGCTCTCCGGCATCCAGGCCAAGGAGACGGCCATCGTCGATCAGTTCGTGAGCTCGGGCGCCGCGCAGGATCCGGCGCAGGCCGCGAAGCTGCTCGGGCAGATCTTCACCCTCGGCTCGCAGTACCAGACCACGCAGGACAAGTTCGCGTCGAAGATCGCGGGGGACCAGTCCACCGCGGCCAAGGACGGAAAGCTCGCCGCCAAGGACGCGAAGTCCGCCAAGGCCGACCACAAGCAGGCGCTGAAGGACCTCAAGCCGGCCGAGTACCAGCTCAGCCTCAAGGCCACGAACAAGGACCGCAAGGAGCTCGGCCTCAAGGCGCTCAAGAAGGCGGTGCGTCCGGCCGGCGTCGGCGGAATCACCGTCACGCCCACGATGAAGGCGCTCGCCAGCCAGGCCGTGAAGACGGCGATGGGCATGGGCGGCTACAACAGCCAGGGCCTCTGCGCGACCGGCGTGTGCCGCACCGTCGACGACGTGATGCACTTCTATCCGGGCGGCAACGGCAACACGATCGGCAACGGCCTGCTCGCCTCCGGCAAGTTCAAGCAGATCCACATCCCGCTGGCCGAGGCGCTGAAGATCCCCGGGCTCATCCTGAGCTGGCAGCACACCTCGACGCCCGAGGGCCGCATCTACGGGCACACCGCGGTGACGCTCGGCAACGGCAAGGAGTCGGCAAGCGACTTCGTGGAGTACGACACCCTCTCCGCCGCGCAGAGCCGCAGCGGGCTGAAGATCTTCATGCCCACCGCGTGAGCGCAGGGCGCTAGGATCTCGCGCGCTGCCCTGCGCGAGGTCCCATGCGAAAGCTGCTCACCGTGGTCGTGGTGCTTGGCGTGACCGGCGTTGCCCGCGCCGATGTGGAAGAGAAGGCGACGTACGCCGGCCATCCATTGGTGGTGCGCGCGTCGTCGCTGTCGAAGAAGAACCCGACCTACAGCCTCAAGGGCGCGCTGGATGCGAACCCGCGCAGCGTGTGGGCCGAAGGCGTCGACGGCTCGGGCGTGGGCCAGTGGCTGGAGCTCGCGTTCCCCGAGCCGACCGAGATCCAGGCCGTGGAGCTCGTGGGCGGCAACGAGGGAAACGCGAAGCTCCTCAAGACCGACAACCGCATCAAGTCGGCGCACCTGACCTTTTCGCCGGAGGGCTCGCCGCGCACCCTCGCGCCGAAAGACGATTCGCGCGTGACGTCGCTGCTGGAGATCCTCCCCGCGGGGATGAAGCTGAGCTCGCTGCGGCTGACGATCGACGCGGTCTACAAGGGCAGCGTCGACGACACCGTCATCTCCCGGCTCTGGCCCACGGTGCTCGATCACGACGGCTACGCGGGTCCGGGATTGGGCGGCACCATCCTCGACTTCGTGCGCAGCCCGCCCGGCGAGCTGATGCAGCACATCGCGTCCGACTGGGCGCTCGATGTGAACTCCAAGGCGAAGGACTGCAAGCCGAGCGCTCGAAAGAAGGATCGCGCCAAGGCCGCCACGCCGGAGCAGCTGGCCATGCTCGCCTACGTGCAGCAGCGCTTGCAGGGTCTGACTGAAGCGAGCTGGGCGCAGAGCGACAAGCCGGACGTCGTGTTCACGCCCAGCGAAGGCGGTGACGCGCTCACCATGCACTTCGCGCCTGCGGGCTCGGGGCGCTTCAAGATCACCGGGATTTCCGGGCAGCTCGCCGCCTGTCCGCCCTGAATGCGAGCGGGCGCGACGTGCGAAACGCCCCGCGGCCCGGCTAGATTGTCGAGATCCCGCGGAGGCCCGCATGACCATCGCCCACCTGCCCGACGCCGAGTCACCTTCCGCGCTCGCGCGCATCAAGGACGTCTTCGCTCGCCAGCGCGAGACGGCCTTGCGCCTGCGCACCTCCACGGCCTCCGAGCGCATCGCCAAGATCAAGAAGCTCCGCGACGCGGTGACCGCGCGCGCCGAGGCCTTCTACGCCGCCGGCCAGGCGGACTTCCGAAAGCCCACGGCGGAGATGGACCTCACCGAGATCCTGCCGATCGTGCAGGAGGCCAACGACGCCATCCGCAAGGTGAAGAGCTGGATGAAGCCGCAGCGGGTTTGGCCGAGCATGGCGATGGTGGGCTCGCGCGGCTGGGTGCAGTACCAGCCGAAGGGGCGCTGCCTCATCGTCTCGCCGTGGAACTACCCGGTGAACCTCACGTTCGGTCCGCTGGTCTCGGCGATCGCCGCGGGCAACACCGCCATCATCAAGCCCTCGGAGATGACGCCCAACCTCACCCGCGTGATGGGCGAGGTGGTGCGCGAGGTCTTCAGCGAGGACGAGGTGGCGTTCTTCGAGGGCGACGCGGCCGTGGCCCAGGCGCTGCTCGACCTGCCCTTCGATCACATCTTCTTCACCGGCAGCCCGGCGATCGGAAAGGTCGTGATGGCCGCGGCCGCGAAGAACCTCACCAGCGTGACGCTGGAGCTCGGCGGCAAGAGCCCGACCATCGTCGACCAGAGCGCCGACCTCGACGCGGCCACCCAGAACATCCTCTGGGGCAAGTACACCAACGATGGCCAGACCTGCATCGCGCCGGATCACGTGTACGTGCACCGCAGTGTCAAAGACGCGTTCGTGCAGAAGGCGCGCGCGGCGCTGACCAAGTCCTACGGCGAGCCCTCGGGCTGGAAGCAGAGCCCGGATCTGGCGCACGTGGTGAACGCGCGCCACACCAAGCGGGTGAAGGCACTCCTCGATGACGCGGTCTCACGCGGCGCGAAGGTGATCGTGGGCGGCGAGGTGGACGAGAGCGCGAACTTCGTGGCGCCCACGCTGCTCGAGGACATCCCCGCCGACGCGAAGATCATGGAGGAGGAGATCTTCGGGCCGCTCCTGCCCATCATCGCCTTCGACGACGTGGACGAGGTCATCCGCAAGGTGAACGCCGAGCCCAAGCCGCTCGCGCTCTACATGTGGAGCAAGACCCAGAAGAACATCGACCGCGTGCTGGAGCAGACCAGCTCCGGCGGCGCGTGCGTGAACACCACCGTGGTGCAGTTCATCCACGGCAACCTGCCGTTCGGCGGCGTGAACAACTCCGGCATCGGCAACGCGCACGGGCACTTCGGCTTCAAGGCCTTCAGCCACGAGCGCGCCGTGGTGCGGCCGCAGATCTCCTTGGTGAGCTTCTTCTTCCCGCCCTACACGGACAAGGTGAAGAAGATGATCCGCATGCTGTTGAAGCTCGTGTGACGACGTAACCTTTCGGTTACTTTCCCTCGACGTCGGCCGCGGCCTCGAGCGCGTGCTGCACGCCGTCGAAGTCACCGGACTGGAAGTTGGTCACCCCGTCGGCCTTGAGGTCGTCCTTGAGCACGGCCTTGCCCGCGGGCGAGCTGGGCAGCGCGGCGAGCACCGCCTGGAGCTTCTGCACCAGCGCGGGATCCAGCCCCTGGCGCACGGAGAAGACGTCGTTGGGCACCGGCTCACTCACGGCCACCACGCGCAGCTTGGCGGCGTTCGCGCCCAGGCTGTGCTTGCAGCCGTCGATGGCGAGCTTGCCGTCGGGGCCGGCCTCATCCGCGAGCGTGGCGCCGACCTCGACCTTCTTGTCCCAGACGGCCTTGCAGACCGCGTCGTGGGTGCCCAGGTAGCGCTCGTCCTTGAAGAGCTGGCTGGGCGTGAGGTGCTCGCGCGCCACCATCGCCAGGGGGAAGAGGTGGCCGGTGGCGGAGTTGGCCTCCACCCAGCCCACCGTCGCGCCATGGACGTCGCTCAGCTTCTGGATCTTCGAGTCCGCGCGCACGAAGAACACCGAGCGGTACGTGGTGGCGCCCTTGCGAACGAGCTTGGAGATGGGCTGCGCGCCGCCGAGCTTGGCGTTGAAGCCCTGGTACGGGGGCATCCAGGCCAGGTCGATGCGCCCGGCGACGAGCGCGTTGGCCTCGGCGTCGTGGTTCTCGAAGAGCTCCGGCTGCACCTTGGTGCCCAGCTCCTTGGCGAGGTACGTCGCGAGCGCGGCGCTCTCCTTGTCGGCGCCCTGCCCCAGGCTCGGCACCACGCCCACGCGCAGCGGCCGATTCGGATTCGTCTTCTCGGGCGTGCCGTTGTTGGGCTTCTTGAGCTGCACCTCATCGCCGATGGTGACCGGCGGCTGCTGCGCAGGCTGCGACGGTGCGGCGGGCGGCGGCGACTGCGTGAGCGCGACGGCCAGAAGGAGCGAGTGGACCATGGACAGCCTCCAGAGCGCTGTTTCCTAGCACAGCGGCGCCAATTCGAAAGGCGGGCTTTACAGCTCGCGACGGCCGCGCTCGAATCTTCTTGTGCAACGAATCCTGGTGAGCGCCTGCCTGCTCGGCGAGCGGGTCCGCTACGACGGCCGCGACGCCGCGCCGGCCACCGACGTCCTCGCCCGCTGGGTTCGCGAGGGCCGCGTGGTGTCGATCTGTCCCGAAGTCGCGGGCGGCTTGCCGGTGCCGCGTCCGGCCGCGGAAATCCAGGGCGGCAGCGGCGTCGACGTGCTTGCGGGCAAGGCCACGGTCGCTCGCAAGGACGGCAGCGACGTGAGCGCGCAGTTCCTCTCCGGAGCCCAGGCCGCGCTCGACGTTGCACAGGCCAACGGCGTGCGCATGGCCATTCTGAAGGCGCGCAGCCCCTCGTGCGGCAAGGGCGAGATCCACGACGGCACCTTCTCGAAGGTGCGCAAGCCGGGCGACGGCGTGACCGCGGCGCTGCTCGCGCAGCACGGCATCGCGGTCTTCACCGACGAGGAGCTCGAGCGCGCGGCCGAGCACCTCGCAACGCTTGAAACAATTTAGTTAACGGCGCGGACGATGCGCTCCAGCGCGGGCAAGCTCGCATAGAGCTGCTCCGGGGCCCGCAGCTCGAAGAGCACGTTCTGGAGCTTGTCGATGCGGAAGTCCTGATCGCACACGGCCTGGACGGAGAACGGCCGAACCTCGGGCTCGTCGCTCAAGGCGAAGGCGCACTCCTTCTTCGACGACGCGATACCTGCCCCGAAAATCCGCCGGCCGTGCTGGGTCTGCACCAGCGCGAACTCGATGGTGAACCAGAAGAAGCGCGCCAGCCGGGTGACCTTCTCGGGTGTGGTCGCGAGCTGCCCAGCGAGCGCGCCGAACGCCGCGCAGAAGTCCGCGTAGTCGCGGTTGGCCAGGAAGGGCACGTGGCCGTAGAGGTCGTGGAAGACGTCGGGCGCGGGCGTGTACGAGAGATCGCGCCGATCGCGGATGAAGTTGCCGATGGGGAAGCAGCGATCCGCGAGCAGCCGGAAGAACGCCTCGTGCTCTTCGAGTCCCGCTACGGGCACGCCGCGAAAGCCGGTGCGCTCGCGCAGGCGCGCGTTGACGTCCGAGAGCGTGGGAATGCGCGCGCGATCCATGCCCAGCGCTTCGAGCCCTTCGCCAAAGTGCGACACGATCTGCTGGTCGCGCAGCGGCGCCTGCCCGTCGAAGAGCAGGCTCCAGGTCTCGTGCTCGGCCGGGCCGAACGCTCGCAGCTCCACGCTCACAGCACCCCGCGCTTCATCTGGTCGCGCTCGATGCTGCGGAAGAGCGCGCCGAAGTTGCCCTCGCCGAACGCGAGGTGGTTCTTGCGCTGGATGAGCTCGATGAAGATCGGCCCCACGAGGTTCTGGGTGAAGATCTGCAGCAGGTAGCCCTCGGGGTCGCCGTCGACGAGCACCTGGCGCTTCTGGATCTCCGCACGGTCCTCGGTCACCTGCGGCACGCGCTGGAAGACCTCGCGGTAGTACTCGTCGTCCATGTCGAGGAACTTGATCTCGGTTCCGTCGAGCGCCTTCAGCGACGCGAGGATGTCCTTGGTCAAGAACGCCAGGTGCTGGATGCCCGGGCCCTTGTACTCATCGAGGTACTCATTAATTTGCGATTTGCGCTCGGTCGCTTCGTTGATGGGGATGCAGAAGCTGCCGTCGGGCGAGCGGAGCGCGTACGAGGTGAGTCCGGTCTTCACGCCGCGGATGTCGAAGTAGCGCACCTCGGTGAACCCGAAGACGTCCTTGTAGAAGCGCGACCACCGCTCCATGGTGCCCTTGTGCACGTTGTTGGTGAGGTGGTCGACGGCGAGGAAGCCCTTGTCGGCCACGCGATCCGGGCTCTCCATGGCCACGAAGCCCATGGCTTCCCAGCGTCGCGGGTTCTGGAAGCCGTCGACGAAGTAGATGAGGCTCTCGCCGATCCCGAAGATCGCCGGCACCTTCTTGTCGCCGCGCGCGTACTCGCCGTTGGCGGCCTGCGCGCCGCGCGAGACGGCCGCACCGACCGCGTCGCCGCCGTTGTCCACCCGCCAGCCCATGCTGCAGATGCTCGGGCCGTGCATGGCCCGGAAGCTCGCCGCGAAGCCGTTGGGCTGGCGGTTGAGCAGGAAGGTGATGTCGTGCTGCTGGTAGAGGTCCACGGCGAGCGTGGCGTGGCGCATGGTCCGCGAGAACCCGAAGGCCAAAAACAAGTTGTGGAGCTTCTCGGGCTCGGGCGAGGCGAACTCGACGAAGTCGATGCCTCGCAGGCCCACGGGGTTCTTGGCGTCGGTCGGCATGAATGGCTCCTGGTGCAGCAACGTTGCGCCCAGGGACTTGGAAATGAAAGCCGGATAAAGTCAGCGAACATTGTCGGGAACGTTGACCATGTTCGCCACCCTCGATCAGGCCCGCGCGCTCGACGCCCTCGCACGCGCAGGCACCTACGCGGGTGCGGCCAAGCTGCTGAGCAAACAGCACTCGGCCGTGGTCTATGCCGTGCAGCAACTCGAGGCCCAGACCGAGCTCGAGCTCCTCGATCGGTCGGGATATCGAACCAAGCTGACGCCTGCTGGCACGCGCGTGCTGGAGCAGTGCCGGCGGCTGCTGGAGGCAGAGCGCGAGCTCGCGGCGACGTGCCACGCCATCAAGACCGGCTGGGAGCCGCGGCTGCGCATCGTGATGGACGGGCTCTTTCCGGCGAGCGCCGTGCTTCGCGAAGTCGCGAAGATCGCCGCGCCGAAGACGCCGACGCAGGTGGAGGTCTTCGCGGAGTTCCTCTCGGGCGTCGAGTCCGCGTTCCTGAACTCGGACGCAGATCTGATGATCAGCGTGGTCGCGCCGGCGGCGACGCACCTGCGCTCGCTCGCGCTGCCGCCGATTCCCTCGTATCTCGTCGCGCATCGCGATCACCCGCTCGGCCACGCGCGCAAGGTGACCACGGCCATGCTGCAAGGGCACACCCTGCTCACGGTGCGCGGCTCGGATCCGCGGCTGCAACTCTCGACCGCGGGCCTGCAGTTCGCGGCGACCATTCACCTCAACGACTTCCACACCAAGAAGGATGCGATTCTCGCGGGCATGGGCTTTGGCTGGCTGCCGGCGTACTTGATGGAGCGCGAGCTCGCGCGCGGGACGCTCCGCCGCATCGCCTGGCCGCGCGGGAACGCGCACACCTTCCACGCGCACGCGTACCACCGCGCCGACCGGGCGCTCGGACGCGCGGCGCAGGCCGTGGTCCAAGGGCTCGCTGGGCGTTGAACGTTGGCGCGGGCGTCGTATAAGGCGCCGCATGCTGGTCTCCCTCGACTCGGTGGGCTTCGCCTACGCCGGCGACGCCATCCTCACCGACGCCACCTTGCAGCTCGATCCCGGCGATCGCCTCGGGCTCATCGGCCGCAACGGCACGGGCAAGACCACGCTGCTCAAGCTTCTCTCAGGCGAGCTGCAACCCGAGAGCGGACGCACGCACCGCACGCCGTCCCTGCGCGTCGCCGTGCTCCGCCAGACGCAAGACGCGCTCACCGCGCCCACCGTTCTCGACGCCGCCCTCGAGCCCCTCGCCGACGTCATCCAGCTCGAGGACGAGATCGCGCGCGTCACCGAAGCGATGGCCCACGACGCCTCGCTCGCCGAGAAATACGGCCACCTCCAGGACACGTTCGAGCGCCGCGGCGGCTACTCCGCGCCCGCGCGCGCGAAGAAGATCATCTCCGGCCTGGGCTTCGTCGACGCCGATCACGCCAAGCCCACCGCCACCCTCTCCGGTGGCGAGAAGAACCGGCTCGCGCTCGCGCGGCTCCTGCTCACCGACGCGCAGCTGCTGCTCCTCGACGAGCCCACCAACCACCTCGACCTCGAGGCCACCGAGTTCCTCGAGGAGTTCCTCACCGGCGATCGCTCGGGGCGCGATCGCGCCATGGTGGTCGTGTCGCACGATCGCCGCTTCCTGGATCGCGTGGCCACGCGCACCGCGCTGCTGGAGAACACACGCATCCGCGTCTTCCCGGGCGGCTACACGCGCGCCATGGCCATGCGCGCCGAGCAGCGCGAGCTGGAGCTGGCTGCGTTCGAGCAGCAGCAGGAGCACATCGCGCGGACGGAAGACTTCATCCGCCGCAACATCGCCGGCCAGAACACCAAGCAGGCCCAGAGCCGCCGCACGCAGCTCGAGAAGCTCGAGCGCCTCGAGAAGCCCACCGACGAAGGCCAGGCCGCGCGCATCAGGCTCCCGCCGGTACAGCAGAGCGAGCGCGAGGTGCTGGCCGCGAAGGAGCTCTCGCTGCGCATCGGGGAGCGGACGCTGCTCTCGGGCGCGAGCTTCGTGCTCGAGCGCGGCGAGAAGGTCGGGCTCGTTGGGCCAAACGGCTCGGGCAAGAGCACGCTCCTGCGCGCGCTGGTGGGTGAGGCCGCGCCGGCGTCGGGCAGCGTGCGCATGGGCGGCCGGGTGAAGCTCGGCTACTACGATCAGGAGCTGCGCACCGTCGACGCGCGGCACAACGTGCTCGAGGAGCTGCGGCTCACCGGCAAGAGCACCAGCGACGGCTTCTTGCGCGGCTGGGCGGGACGCTTCCTGTTCTCGGGTGAAGAGGCCCTGCGGCCGCTGTCGACGATGAGCGGTGGCGAGCGGGCCCGCGCGGCGCTCGCGAAGCTGACCCTTTCCGGCGCGAACTTCCTGGTCCTCGACGAGCCCACCAACCACCTCGACGCCGCGTCGCGCGAGGCGCTGGAGGCCGCGCTGGAGGAGTACGACGGCACCCTGCTCTGCGTGTCGCACGACCGGCTCTTCCTGGATCGTGTGACCACCCGGACGCTCTGGCTGCACGAGCAAAAGCTCGAGGACTACCGCTACCCCTTCAGCGAGGCGCGGCTGCGACACCAGGCGGCGACCGCGCAGGTCTCGGGTCCGGCGGCGGCGCCCTCCGCAGCGCAGCTCTCCTACGACGAGCAGAAGGCGCGCGACCGCGAGCAGCAGAAGAAGAAGCGCCGCGCCGCCGCCATCGATGAGGAGCTCAAGAAGCTCGAGGCCGAGCTGGAGCGGCTGGAGCAGGCGCTCGCCGCCGAGACGTCCGCCGACGCCTGGGAGAAGCTCGCCGGGCTGCACCAGGAGAAGAACGCCGCCGAGGAGCGCATGCTCGCCTTGATGGAGGAGCGCGAGGGGCTCGGCGCCTGAATTGGGTTAACGTCGAGGGGAAGCAGGTGTGGGGTGCGCATGCGCTGTCTCGTCCTCGTGGCGGTGGGGTTGATGTGCGGGGCCTGCTCCGGCTCCGGCAACAACAACTTCGACCCCAACGACACCACCGGCGGTGCCAGCGGCGGCGGCGTCACCAGCACGAGCAGCGGCAGCACGGGCGGCTCGACCGGGGGGAGCACCGGCAGCACCGGCAGCACCGGCACCACCTCCACGAGCAACCCGGGGACGGGCAATTGGAGCGGGCTGCCCGCCGTGGTGGTGGCGGAGGCGCACCTGCTCTCCGCCTCGGCGACGTCGGTGGTGGCGGTGATGCCCGAGGCGCCGCTCACCACCGCGCAGCTCTGCGACGGGCACCCGCTCGCCGACGCGGCCGCGAGCGATCCCAACGCGATCTTCATCACCCTCGACGTAGACGGCGGCATCCAGGCCAATGCCACGTACGACGTGGGGCCGGGCTCGCCGGGGCAGGTCTACGCGGCTGCGGCGGTGGGAGGGGTGGGGCCGTTCGCGCCCTTCGATCCGCGCTTCCAGGCGCTCGACGGTCAGATTGCGGTGGTGAGCTTCGACGGCCACGGGTTCAACGCGTCGCTCTTCGGCGACATGCCGTCGCTCCCCGACGGAGGTGGGGTGACCCCGTTCACCGCGCAGATCCTCGCGTACGACTGCCACTGAGCAATCCCTGTTCCCCCTGCGGCGAATTCCCGCTAGCAATGGGCCGTGCTCGACGCGGTCGTCATCGGCTCTGGTCCCAACGGCCTCGTGGCCGCGGCCACGCTGGCGCGCGCGGGCCTGAAGGTCCTGGTCTGTGAGGCGCAGGACCGGATCGGCGGCGCCCTCGGCTCCCTGGCGTGGACCCAGCCAGGCTTCGTGCACGACGTGGGCGCCGGCTTTTTTCCCTTCGGCACGATCTCCCCGGGCCTGGTGCAGCTCGACCTCGGCGGCGCGGGGCTGCGCTGGAAGCACGCGCCCATCGACTCCGCGCACGTGGGCGACGACGGCCACTGCGGCGTCATCGCCCGCGACGTGGAGCGGACCGCGCGCGAGCTCGGCCCCGACGGCGACGCCTGGCGCGACCTCGCCGCCTGGAACGACCAGCTCGGCAACCGCCTGATCGAAGCGCTGCTCGCGCCGCTGCCCGCGCTGCCCGAGGCGCTGAAGCTCTCGCCGCTGGAGACGCTGCGCTTCGCGCGCATCGGGCTGCAGACCGCCGCGGAGTTCGGCGAGCGGACTTTCAAGACGCCCGGCGGACAGCGGATGGTGGCGGGCCTGGCGCTCCACGCAGACCTGGGACCCGACGACTTCACCAGCGCCGCGGTGGGCATGACCCTGGCGCTGCTCGCGGCCAAGACCGGCTTCATGGTCCCCGAGGGCGGCGCGCAGGCCATCACCGACGCGACGGTGAAGCGCCTCCGCGAGGCCGGCGGCGAGGTGCGCACCGGCGCGCGCGTGGAGAAGGTGCTCGTGGTGGGCGGACGGGTGGCGGCCGCGCACCTCGCGAACGGCGAGGAGATTCCCGTCTCGGCGGTGCTCGCGGACACCTCGCCGGTGAAGCTCGCGCTGGAGCTGGTCGGCCAGGAGCACCTGCCGGGACTGCTGGTGCGCTCCTTGAAACATTTTCGTTATGCGTGGGGCACCTTCAAGATCGACTGGGCGCTCGACGGCCTGCCGCCCTGGACCGCGCCCGCGTGTCGCGAGGCGGCGGTGGTGCACGTGGGCGAGAACCTGCCCGGGCTGCGCGCGTTCACCAGCGAGATCCGCGACGGGAAGCTGCCGGAGCGGCCGTACGTGCTGGTCGGTCAGCAGTCGCTGATGGACCCGACGCGCGCGCCCGCGGGCAAGCACACCCTCTACGCGTACACCCACGTGCCGAACACCATCCCGGGCGGCTGGCCAGCGGCGCGCGAGGCGTTCGCGGACCGCGTGGAGAGCTGGATCGAGGCCTGCGCGCCGGGGTTCAAGAAGCAGGTTCGCGCGCGGCACATCCTCGCCCCGAGCGACCTCGAGGCGATGAACGAGAACCTGGTGGGCGGCGACCTCGGCGGCGGGACGGCGCACTTCGAGCGGCAGCTGGTGTTCCGGCCGGCGTTCCCTTGGTTCCGCTACCGCTTCGGGCTGCCCGGGCTCTACCTGGGATCCGCGTCGACCCACCCGGGGACCGGCGTCCACGGCGCTTGCGGGTACAATGCAGCTCGGGCGCTTCTCCACGATCGCGCGCACTGACGGGGGTCGGTCGACATGAAGGTTGGACCTTGGGCCGCTTCCGGCGGCCTCCTGCTCGCGCTGGCGTGCGGACGCAACTTCTCCGCGCCCACCGAGAGCCCGCTCTCGCTCACCAGCACCCGGCTCAGCGTGGCGCCCCTGGGCGTGGCCCGGCTCGACGCCCAGGGTGGTACGCCGCCCTTCCGTTTCGCCTTCGCCGACGGCGGAGACGGCAGCGCAGGCTCGGTGACCGACGACGGCAGCTTCGCGGTGTACCAGGCCGGCGACGGCGGCAACGCGGTGGACGTGCTCGAGGTGAACGACGCCACCGGCGCCAAGGCCCAGGTGCGCATCGCCGTGGGTGCCAACCTCACCCTCTCGCCCCCCAGCGTCGCGCTCGCCCCGGGTCAGAGCCTGAGCTTCGTGGCCACGGGAGGAGAGCCGCCCTACGCCTTCGACCTGACGGGCTGCTCCGCGCCTTGCGACGGCGGCGGCTCGTGCGTGAGCGCCACCGGCAGCTATCGCGCGGGCACCACCTGCGACGGGGCCGGCGTGGACACGGTGACCGCTCGCGACAAGAACGGCGCTCAGGCGGTGGCCGAGGTGCTCCGCTCGGGGAACCTCGCCGTGGAGCCCGCGAACGCGCGGGTGGTGCCGGGCGGCTCGATCTCCTTCCAGGTGCAGGGCGGGCAGCCGCCCTACACCTTCTCGCTCGCCCCACACGGCAACGAGAGCGGCGCGGCCCAGCCCTCGCAGGTGGGCCTCTACGTGGCTGGCCCCAACCCCGACGGCGTCGACCGGGTGCGCGTCACCGACCAGGCCGGCTCCAGCGTGGACGCGGTGGTGCAGGTGAGCGACCGCGCGGTGCCGCTCCCGGCGACGAGCACGGTGTCGTTGGTGCGCGGCGACTTCAACGGCGACGGCGTCGACGACGTGGCCGCGCTTTCCACCGATCCCAACGGCCGCAGCAGCGTGGCCGTGGCGCTGGGCGGGCCCTCGGGCTTCGCGCTCGCCCCGACGGTGCACCTGGCAACGGGCGTCTGCGGCGGCGCCCACTCCGGCGACCTCGACGGCGACGGCGTGGGCGATCTGGTGCTCCCCCTCCGCGACGCCGACGGCGCCGGCTGCCACACCTTCCAGATCTACTTCGGCTCCCCCACCGGTGCGCTCACGCTCGGCCCGGCGCTGCAAGTCCCGGCGGCGCTCCCTGGGGACTTGAACGCGGTACCCGTGGCCATCCCCGGGGCGGGGCCGGTGCTCGCGGTGGCCTACCTCGACGCCCAGGGCCAGGCGCAGGTGCCGCTCTTTCGCGTCGCCGGGGCCGGGCCGTACGCGACCGACTTCGGCGGCGAGGCCCTGGAGCAGCTGGGCGCGCTCGGGCCGTACGCGCTGGCCCAGGACGGCGGGCTCCAGGGCGCGTCGTCGAGCGTGCGCCTGGATTCGGCGCCCGTGGGCGGCCCGGGCCTCGTGCTGGGGCTGGTGACCGACGCCTCCACGCCCTCCACGCACCTCGCGGAGCTCCAGCCCCTGTGGCTGGAGCGGCTCGGCGGCGCGCCGGACGGCGGCGTGGCGGCGGGCATCGAGCTGCGCGGGCGCGCCTTCGCCGATGAGTTCCCGCCGGTGGGTTTTGGCCAGGCGGACTTCGACGGCGACGGCGAGCCCGACGTGTGGATCATCGAGTCGGCGATCACCCTGAGCGTCTCGCCGTCGATGGAGGTCTGGCTCCGGCTGCCCGACGCCGGCGCGGGCCCCTTCATCTCCACGGCGCTGACGGCGGTCACCGACCTCTCGTCGCAGGGGGCGGTGGCCCGGCCGGCGACCATGGCGCCCGTGCGCTGGGAGCTCGACGCCCTGGGGATCCCCGAGGGTCTGCAGCTCCAGTCCGGGTCGTTCCAGGGCGTGACCCCGCTGTCGTCGGGGCTTCGCGCGCTCAGTGGCGGCGACTTCGACGGCGACCAGCTGCCCGACCTCGCGGCGGTGGACCTCGCCTTCGAGCTCCAGCTCCAGGCCGGCAACGCGGCGGGGCAGCTCTCCCTGGGCCACGTCGAGGACCTCACCCCAACCACCGCCACCGAGCTCATGGTCGGTGCCGCGCTCGAGGTCGACGGCGGCTTCGACGCCGTGGTGGCCGAGGAGATCCTCGCGGGCGCGACGGGCGTGGAGCTGCGCTTGATGGCGGGGCAGCCCGACGGGAACCTCTCGACCGACGTCCACGACGTGCTGCCCGCCCTGCGGGTCCTGGCGCTGAGCCCAGGCCCCCAAGGCCGGGTCTGGGCCGAGCTCTTGGTGCCTCCTCAGGGCCACGTGACGGTCGCCCCGCTCGACCTCGGCACCGACGGGGGACTCGCAGGCGCGGTGGATGTGTTCGACGGCGTCGTGTCGGAGGGGCTGGACGAGATGGTCGGGGGCGGCGCGCAAACCGGCCACGATCTGGTGGCCACGGCCTCCCTGCCTTTCGAGGGCCTGGCGGCGCTGCCCTTGCTGCTCGCGCCCGACGGCGGGCTGGCGCGGGGCACGCCCAGCGTCTTCGCGGGCGCGAGCTGGGCGGTGCCCACCGAGCAGGGCGGCTTCTCCGCGCTGGTGGTCGCCACCCGGGCGTCCCAAGACATCACCCTCACGCTGCAGCCGCCCCAGGCCGGCGCCGACGGGACCCTCTCGGGCTGGGACAGCACGCCCTCGGGCGGGCCGGTGAGCCTGCTGGGGCTGCTCGGCGGGTCGCAGGTGTGGCTGCGGGGGATGGTGCCGCTGGCGCTCGAGGTGGGCGGGCCGCGCAACCGGGTCGCGGTGCTGGCCAAGACCGGCGACGATCCCCGCCTCTGCGCCCAGGGCGGGGTGCAGGCGAGCCTGTTCGTCTTCGCCGCCGGCGACACCCTGGGCGCCGCACCCGAGGCCACCCTCGCGCTGCCCAATGCGTGCACACCCGACGAGTCGCAGTGGATCGAGGACGACTTCGCCTCGGGCCTGGCCCGCGGAGAGCTCGTGGCCGCCGATGCCGACGGCGACGGCCACACCGACCTGCTCCTGGCCGGAGGGGATCTCGGCGACGTGGCCATCTACTACGGCGACGGCCTGGGCGGCTTCGACGGGCCCCACCTCGTTCCGGTGGGCGGCAAGGTCCGGGCGGTGTCGGTGGGCGACGTGAACGGTGACGGACAGCCGGATCTGGTGATCCTGCGCAGCGACTTGAGCCAACTGCGGGTGCTCCTGGGCGCACCCGGAAGGATCTTCCGATGACCTCGCGCGTGCTCGGCCTCCTGCTGTTCGCCGCCCTCCTCGCGGCGTGCTCCGGCACCCCCGACAACGGCGGCGGCAGCACCGGCGGCCCCTTGATCGTGGGCGGGAGCAGCACCGGCGGCACGGGCTCCGCCGATGCCGGCCCCTGCGCCATCGGCGACGACCGCTATTGCGTTCAGCCCAGCGGCAAGCCCGGGCTCTGCTGCGGCGGCAGCTGCGTGGACCGCACCAGCGACCCCAACCATTGCGGGCGCTGCACCAACGTCTGCCAGACGGGCGAGACCTGCGCAGGCGCGCGTTGCCTCATCGAGCGCTGCGGCAGTGTGGACGCCGGCGACCCTTGCCTCGAGGACGACGGCGGCACCGGCACGTGCTGCGGCACCACCTGCTCCAGCCTCGACGCCGACCCGGAGAACTGCGGCGGCTGCGGCGTGACCTGCGGCCCCGGGCAGCTCTGCGCGAACACCCTCTGCACCCTGGCCAACTGCGCGAACGCCGACGCGGGCGGCGCCGACTGCGCCATCGGCGGTGGCCAGGCGGGCGTCTGCTGCGAGGGCGCCTGCGTGGACCCGCTGTCGGCCTCCACCGACTGCGGGATGTGCGGCATCTCCTGCGCGGTGGGCGAGACCTGCACCAACGGCATCTGCGCCAGCAGCTTCGTGATCGGCTGCACCAGCAGCCCCTGTCAGCCCGGCTCGAGCTGCTCCGCCCAGGACGTCTGCGTCCTCAACGGCTGCAGCGAGATGACCGAAGCCAGCGCCTGCCTCGCTTCCGACGGCACCCAGGGCACCTGCTGCGGGGGAACCTGCGTGGCCACCCGCTCGTCCCGCACCGACTGCGGCAGCTGCGGCAACGCCTGTCCGGTGGGCCAGACCTGCACCGGGGGCGCCTGCGTCGCCGGAGGCGCCTGCGATGGTCAGCCGAGCGGCGCGAGCTGCGCGGTGGCCGGCACGCTGGGAAGCTGCTGCGGCGGCACCTGCGTCGACACCTCGGCCGACGCGCGGAACTGCGGTGGCTGCGGCGTCGCCTGCCAGGTGGGAGACGTGTGCGGCCTGTTCTGCATCCACCCCGACGGCGGCATGTCGGGCTCGTGCACCGCGGACAACTGCCCCGCTGGCTACGGCTGCGACCCGATTCTCGGCAACTGCGTGATCCTCTCTTGTCCCGCCGAATCGGATGGCGAGGGCTGCATCTTCGGATCGGGTCTCCCCAACGGCCCCACGGGCCTTTGCTGCGGCGGCGCCTGCCGGGCCAAGGACGACCCCCTGAATTGCGGCGGCTGCGGCGTGGCCTGCGAGAGCGGGGTGTGCGTGGACGGCACGTGCCTGCCCGCGCCCGACGCCGGCGCCACCTGCGGCACCTGCGCCGCTGGGAAGACCTGCGCCAGCGGCGTCTGCGTGGACACCGGCTGCAGCGCCCACCAGAACGTGGTCGACGAGCCCTGCGCCCTGGGCGGCGCCGCGGTGGGCTCCTGCTGCGCCTACCCGGGCGGCTCGAGCTGCCGCGACCTGGCCAACGACCCCGCGAACTGCGGCCACTGCGACTACGCCTGCCCCGCGGGCCAGACCTGCGCCCACGGCGCCTGTTCGGGCGCGGGGGCCAGCTGCGGAACGGCGGCGCTGGGCCAGCGCTGCGGCGACGGCGGCGCCAACCAGGCCTGCTGCGTGGACGGCTGCGCGGACATCCTCAGCGCGAACACCGACTGCGGCCAGTGCGGCCACGCCTGTCTCTCTGGCGAGAGCTGCGAGGGCGGCCACTGTGTGGTGGCGAGCTGCGGGGGCTCCGACTTCGAGTACTGCGCGCCGGACGGGGGCCAGTCGGTCTGCTGCGGCTCGTCGTGCTCGGACCTCGCCAGCGACCCGCAGAACTGCGGCACCTGCGGCGTGGTCTGCGACGGCGGCGGCTGCGCCCTCTTCCAGTGCGCGCTCGCCACCTGCACCACGGGCACCCAGGACCAGACCTGCGTTGCGGCCTCGGGTGCGCCGGGCACCTGCTGCGGCGGCGGCTGCGCGGAGACCTTCATCGATCCCTTCAACTGCGGCGGGTGCGGCATCGTCTGCGCCATCACGTCGCCCTGCGTGGGCGGCGTGTGCCTGCAGTTCTGAGGGCGGCTTGCTCCGGGCGTCGAGGCTGGCGTACACCCAGCCTCCCAAGCGAAGGAGCACCCCGTGCGCAAGCTCGACACTGCGGCCGATCCCAAGGGCAACTTCATCGGCGGGGCCTGGACGCCGCCCTCGACCGGCACCTACGAGCCCAACACCAACCCGGCCGACCAGAACGACATCATCGGCCACTACGCGCGCTCGGGCGCCGCCGACGCCAACGCCGCGGTGAGCTCCGCCCAGGCCGCCTTCCCCGCCTGGGCCGAGACGCCCGCGCCCGAGCGCGGCCGGGTGCTCGCCCGCGCCGCCGCCCTCATCCGCTCGCGCATCGACACCTTCGCCACCATGCTCTGCCGCGAAGAGGGCAAGACCGTGGTGGAGTCGCGCGGCGAGATCCTCAAGGGCATCGCGCTGCTGGAGTGGTACTCGGGCGAGGGCTTCCGCCTGGGCGGCAAGGTCGTCCCCAGCGAGATGCGCAAGACGCTCACCTTCACCACCCGGCATCCCGTCGGCGTCGTCGCCTTGATCACGCCCTGGAACTTCCCCTTCGCCATCCCGGTGTGGAAGAGCGCGCCCGCGCTCGTGGCCGGCTGCACGGTGGTGATGAAGCCCGCCAGCCTCACCCCCGGCACCGCGGCGCTGCTCTGCGAGGCCTACGCCGAGGCGGGCCTGCCCAAGGGCGTGATGAACCTCGTCACCGGCCCGGGCGGCGCGGTGGGCAACACCCTCGTCGACCATCCCGGGGTTCGGGCGATCAGCTTCACCGGCTCCAACGAGATCGGCATGGCCCTGGCGCAGCGCGCGGCCAAGCGCGGCGTGCGCGTGACCTGCGAGATGGGCGGCAAGAACCCCGTGGTGGTGATGGACGACGCCGACCTCGACCTCGCGGCGAGCGGCATCCTCGGCGGCGCCTTCGGGTCGACCGGCCAGCGCTGCACGGCGACCAGCCGCGTGGTGGTCCAGGCCGGCGTGCACGACGCGCTCATCGAGCGGCTCGCCGCCGGCGCCAAGAAGCTCAAGGTGGGCAATGGCCAGCAGGCGGGCATCGACATGGGCCCGGCCGTCGACGCGGGCCAGCTCAAGACCGACACCGACTACATCAAGATCGCCCAGGACGAGGGCGCCAAGCTGGTGGCCGGCGGCAAGCGCCTCCAGGACGGCGACCTGGCGCGCGGCTTCTACGTCGAGCCCACCGTGTTCAGCGGCGTGACCGCCAAGATGCGCATCGCCCAGGAAGAGGTCTTCGGGCCGGTGCTCAGCGTGCTCAAGGCCGAGAACTTCGACGAGGCGGTGAAGCTCGCCAACGACGTGGAGTTCGGGCTCGCCTCCAGCATCTACACGCGCGACGCCAACGTAGCCATGCGCTTCGTGGAGCAGAGCGAGGTGGGCATGGTCCACGTGAACAACCCCACCGTGGGCGGCGAGGCCCAGCTCCCCTTCGGCGGCATCAAGAGCACCGGCCTCGGCTCGCGCGAGATGAGCGAGGAGGGTGCAGAGTTCTTCACGGAGCAGAAGACCGTGTTCTGGGACTACACCGGCGCCCCGCGCACCTCGAAGATCTACTGAGCCGCACCAGGCGGGACAGAATCCGCCTGCTCGCTTCCTCTTCCGAAAGGCCGCGCTCCTCTGGCTAGAATGGGGCGCGGCCTTTGTGTCTCTTGGAGAGGAACCGGGTGGACCCGCAGCATCTATCCGCCACGCTCAAGAGCGCGGGTCGCGCCGCCCGCGACATCAACCTGCGCCCCTTCGAGACGTCCGGCGCCGAGCAGGTGCAGGCCGGGCTGGTGCCGGTGGTGCGCCGCGCCCTCGACGTGGGCGTGGACGCGCTCTCCGCCGTGCTCAGCCACTACGACGTGAAGGGCGGCCCGCCGCCCGAGGTGGCCGACCTCTCCTTCATGGCCCGGCTGGAGCTGCTCGCGCACCAGCAGCAGCTGGAGACGCTGCAGCTCGCGGTGGACGCGGTGCAGCTCGTCTCCGAGTGCGGCTCGTCGAAGCGGAGCCTCTTGCGCAGCACGTTCGCCGTGGACCGCGCGCTCTGCCTGCTCGAGGGCCTGCGCTTCGAAGGCGGTGACCTGGGCGCGTTCGAGCTGCAGCTCGGCCTGCGCGTGCGCGCGGAGTACGCCCGCTTCCGCCGCGACCTCCTGGTGCTCGGCCAGCCCGAGCTCAACAACGTGGCCAAGCACCTGGAGCTCGCCGGAAAGCGGCTCGGCGGGCTCATCGACGGCGACCTGTTCGACGAGTTCCGCCTCGACGACCGCTTGATGATTCACCGCCTGCTCGGGCGCGTTCAGGCCTGGCTCGACGGCACCGACGGCCGCGACACCAAGAGCGGGCTGCGGCTGTGGCAGGACCTGTCCGGGTTCGTGTCGCTCTTGGTGCAGGTGAACCACCGGACCGAGCTGGTGGAGCACGACCGCGCGGTGGTGCGCGACGCGCTGCAGAAGCTCTTCGGCGGCAAGCCGCGCACCAGCGTGCCGCCCGAGGTCTGGGCGCAGCTGGAGAAGCTCTACGGCCGCGACGACGGCGTGGACGGCATGCTCGACGCCGGATTGGGCCAGTTCGCCGTGGAGTGGCGCGAGCCCTTGGAGCGACTGGAGGCGTCGCTCGGGCTCAAGCCTGGTCAGGAGCAGGACCCCGAAGGGATCTAAACCAATTGGTTACATCCAATCCTGGCTCGTGGTCCGTTCGAAGTGGCCGGCGAGCCGGCACGGGTTGGTCGAATCGTTGGTGTCGCTGTACGGAACGCTCACCCGATCGCGCGCACCACGCCGCCATCCACGCGCAGCGCCGCACCGTTGATGCCCGAGGCGCGCGGGCTGGCCACGAACACCGCGAGCGCGGCGATCTCCTCGGGCGTCTCGAAGCGCTGCAACAGCGACGTCGGCCGCGCGTGCTGGAAGAACTCGCGCTCCACGTCGTGCGCGCTCTTCTTCTGCTGACTGGCCATCGCCGCGACGAAGTCGCCCACGCCTTCACTCTTGGTCGGCCCGGGCAGGATCGCGTTCACGGTCACGTTCGTGCCGCGCGTGGTCTCGGCGAGCCCCCGCGCCACCGCGAGCTGCGCGGTCTTGGTGGTGCCGTAGTGGATCATCTCCGCCGGAATCTGCAGGGCGCTCTCGCTGGAGATGAACTGGATGCGTCCCCAGTTGCGCTCGAGCATTCCCGGCAGATACGCGCGCGCGAGCCGCACGCCGGAGAGCACGTTCACCTCGAAGAAGCGCATCCAATCCGCGTCGGGAATCTCGGCGAACGGCTTGGGCTCGAAGATGCCCACGTTGTTCACCAGCACGTCGAGCTCGGGCACGCGCTGCACCGCCTTCGCGCACCCCTCGGCCGTCCCCAGATCCGCAACAAGCGCGTGGACCTTCGCGTTCGCGCGGCGCTCCTTCACGTGCCTCACGGCGTCGCTCGCGCGCGCCTCGGTGCGGCCGTTGATCCACACCTCGGCGCCCTCGCCCGCCAGCGCCTCCGCGATCGCGAAGCCGATGCCCGCCGTCGAGCCGCTCACCAGCGCGCGCTTGCCCTGAAGCTGCAGATCCATGCCTGCCTCCCGGAAGAGCCGGGAAGGTAATGCGCGCACGCGCTCGGTTCACGCCGATGCGAGCAGCGCCGAGATCGCCTCTTCCGCGCGCAACAGCGGCGCGGCCTCGCGGTGCGCCTTCGACAAGAGAAGCGCGCCCTCGATGATGGCCAGCACGTTCGCGGCCGTGGCATTCGCGCGCTTGGGCGGCATGCCCTCCGACTGCAGGCGCTTGGCGAGCTCGCCTTCCCAGCTGCGAAATACCGTCGCACAGGCGTCGAGGAGCTCCACCGGACCTGCGCCGGCCTCGAGAGACACCGTGGCGATCGGACATCCACGAAGAAAGCCGCTCTTCTTGAGCTGCTTCGCGAACATCTCGCAGAGCGAGCGCAGCCCGGCCTCGACCGTCGGCTGGCGATCCAGGATCGCTTCGAGCGTCGTGCCGAGCTCCGCACCCAGCGCCTGGACGGCCTCGACCGCGAGCTCCAGCTTGCCGCCCGGGAAGTGGAAGTAGAGCGAGCCGCGCGGCGCGCCGCTCTCGGCCAGCACCTGGTTCATCCCCGTGGCGTGGAAGCCCTGGGTCACCAGGAGGCGGGCGGTGGTCTCGACGATCTTCTTTCGGGTCTGTCCGCGGGGGGCCATGGGCTTGCCAAACTAGGTAGACCGGTCTAGTCATAGTGTATCCCCGGTTCGCCGGGTCCACAAGCGAGGCTTCCATGGCCGAGGACGTTCGCTTCCCCGCTCGCGATGGACGAATGCTGGCGGGCACCCTCTTTCCTGCCGAGAAGCCTGTGGGCACCGTGGTCGTCGCTTCGGCCATGGGCGTGCCGCGAAGGCTCTACAAGGCCTTCTCCGAGCACCTCGCCGAGAAGGGGCTCACCGCCCTCACCTTCGACTACCGGGGCATCGGCGACTCGCGCGAGGGCTCGCTCCGCGGCTTCGACGCGCGCCTGCACCAGTGGGGCGAGCTCGACCTCGCCGGCGCCCTCGACTGGCTCCGCGCCCAACAGCCCGACTTGCCGCTGCAGCTCGTGACCCACAGCGTGGGCGGGCAGATCTTCGGGCTCATCGAGGACGCGAAGGTGGAAGGCGCGGTCTTCATCGCCTCGCAGAGCGGCTCGTGGCGTCTCTGGCACGGCTTGGCGCGTGCGGGGATGTTCGCGGTGTGGCACCTGCTCCTGCCCGGGTTCGCGAAGACGCTCGGCTACGTCCCCATGAAGGCGTTCGGCCAGGGCGAGGACCTGCCCGGCGGCGTGGCCGCGCAGTGGGCCGAGTGGGGCCGACAGGATGACTACGTGTGGAGCTACGCGCGTCCGCGCGGCGGGCTGGGCTTCTCGCGATGGTCCGGGCCCTTGCGCGCGTACGCCATCGCCGACGACGCGTACGCGCCGCGGCCCGGCGTGGAAGCGCTGGTGGCCATGTACAGCAAGGCCGAGACCGAGCTGCGCGTGGTGAAGCCCGCGGACATCGGCGCCAAGAGCATTGGACACTTTGGAGTCTTCAAGCCCCAGTTTCGCGACAGCATCTGGAGCGAGATCCGCGATACCTTGCTCGGCCGACTCACGCCCGGCGCGCACGCCGCATAGAGAGACAATATGGAATTCAAATCTTTGAAGATCGAGAAGCACGAGCACGTCGCCGAGCTCGTCTTGCAGGGCCCGGGCAAGGGCAACGCCATGGGCCCGGACTTCTGGCGCGAGATGCCGCAAGCGATCGCCGCGCTCGATGCGGATTCCGACGTTCGCGTGATCCTCGTGCGCGGCGAGGGCAAGCACTTCAGCTACGGGCTGGACCTGGCGGCGATGATGGAGTCGCTCGGGCCGGTGATCGTCGGCGAGAACACGGCCAAGGAGCGCACGGCGCTCTTGAAGCTCATCACCGAGATGCAGAAGGCCACCGAGGGCCTGGCGCGCACGCCCAAGCCGGTGATCGCCGCCATCCACGGCTGGTGCATCGGCGGCGCGGTGAACCTGATTGCCTCCTGCGACATCCGCTACGCCAGCGCCGACGCGAAGTTCTCCCTGCGCGAGGCGCGCGTGGGAATCGTGGCCGACATGGGCGCGCTGCAGCGGCTGCCGCACATCATCGGCCAGGGCAACGCGCGCGAGCTCGCGTTCCTGGCGCACGACATCGACGCCGAGCGTGCGCGGGGCATGCACCTGGTGAACGAGGTCTTCGCCACGCCTGAGGCCATGCTCGAGGCAGCGCGCGCGCGGGCGGCGGCCATCGCTGCGAATCCGCCGTTGGTGGTGCAAGGCTGCAAGCAGGTGCTCGAGTACTGCGCCGACAAGACCATCGAGGACGGCCTGCGCTTCGTGGCGGTGTGGAACTCGGCGTTCCTGCAGTCGAAGGATCTCGCGGAGGCCTTCGCCGCGTTCGCCGAGAAGCGGCCGCCGAAGTTCGAAGGCCACTGACTCGATAAAACAGTTTGGTTACATGAAGCCGACGCCCACGCCGACCCAGGGCAGGTAGCCCACGCCGCTCGTCTCCTGCTTCGTCTGCGGATCGGTCGAGTCGTAGTGCACCCACACCACGGCCGCGTCGAGACGCACGGTCACGCGGTTGAGGAAGAGCGGCCCCACCTTCTCACCGCCGCCGAGCTGCCAGCGCACGCCGGTGGTGCCGAGCACGGGCCGCAGCGAGGTCCAGGGGAAGCTCTCCATCGCCAGCGCGCTGTGCGGCCCGAGCGCATACGACCCGGACACGAACGGCTCCACCTGCGTTGGCACGTGCTGAATCGACGTCGTCTTGGCCGCGGCACCGCCGCCGCCGCTCGCGCTGCTGCCACCGGCGCCGCCGCCCACGATCACGCCCGCGAGCTCCGCCGACTGCGGCAGGAAGTTGTGGTTGTCGAAGACGTACGTGCCGAGCGTGAGCTGCCCGTGGCCGAGGTGCTTGGTGGCCTCGGCGCTGAAGACATTGAACTGCGCGTGCACGTCCGCCACGCCCACGCCGCCCGCCACACCGAAGCCGTCGCCGCCCACGCCGCCGCCCACGCCTGCTCCCACGGCGGCGAGGTTGGCGATGAGGCAGTCGTACGAGACCGCGATCGACGGACGAACGTTGGATTCGTCGAGCACGCGGACCTTCACGCCGAGGTCGAGGACGCTCGCGAGCGCCGCCACGCCGCCCGCGCCGCCGATGATTGCGCCGGGCAACGGGAGACCGCCGCCAGCAGGCACCGCCATCGGCAACCCGCCGCCCCAGACGTCGAGCTGCACGCGATCGCTCACACCGCCCGCGAGCCGGAAGGCGAGCACCTCGTCGTCGCTGAGCTCGAGCTCGCCTGGCCGCAGGGTGACCGCGGTGGGCGTGAGGATGAGCCGCTCATCCGACGCGCGCCGCACCACGACATCGCCGCGCGCGTACGCCTGGTCCACCGCGCCCGCGAGCGCGTGACCCGCGTTGGGCGCCGCGTCGGCGGGCCGACCGGCCGCGTCCCAACGCACGTGCCCGAGCCGATCACCATCGGGCCCGGTGAGCTCGCCCTGTACCACCAGGCGACCCGAACGATCGTCGGCGAACTGCACGTTCACGGGAACGATGTCGTTGGCCTTCGCATCGTTCGCGTGCGGCTCGCTCGCCTTCTCCACATGGAGCGCGAGGTGCAGCGCGTTGGGATCACCCGCGAGCGCCGGCTGCAGGCCACGGTCGTTGACGAGCGCGGCCGCGGCGCCGTCGCGCAGAAGATCGTGCAGCGCGGGATCGCCGGCGCCATCGACGTCGATCTGAACAGCGCGCGTGTCGTAGCGGCCGAGCCCCGAGACGTCGGAGCGCAACGGCGCGCTCGCGCAGCCCAGCGCGCTCATCACGACGAATCCGGCCATCGATTTCCACATGGCGACCTCGCTGCACAGAGGGACAGCGCTGCCGGCCAGGATGATCACTTTTTCTCGGGTGACGCGCCAAGGGGCTCAAGCACCTGGAATTCCGGGGCGAACCAATGAGGTCGGGGCTGGAAGCCCCTCCAACATCCACCACTGATCATGCGTCGTCGAGACTGCGCCCTCGGGAGGACTCGAACCTCCACACATCCGCTTAGAAGGCGGGTGCGCTCTCCAATTGCGCCACGAGGGCAAGGCTTGGCTCGCTTGAACGAGCCGTGAACCGCAGAGGTCTCGATATATCTAGCGATATATCTCATCTGGGTGGCCCGCCGTCGCGAAAGGACGACGGGCCACCCATGTGCTGCAGCTCCGCCCGGGAAGGGACGCGGGGCGACACCCCGCGCCGGTGGTCACCCGGAGCCGCGGCGATGCTGCTTCTTGCGCCGCTACGACTCGTCGAGCTCGCCGTTCCAGTACGAGAAGTCGCGCAGCCAGCTCCGCCACTGCGCCGGCATGCCCGGCGTGTACGTGAACCGGACTGCCTCGGGCAGCGCCTTCGGCTTCGCCGGCACGGTGCGGAGCTTCATGCTCGCCTGCTGCGGCGTGCGGCCACCCTTCTTCTGGTTACAGGGCAGGCAAGCGATGACGATGTTCTCCCACCGCGTGTGGCCGCCCTGCGAGCGCGGCAGCACGTGGTCGTACGTGGCCTCGGGCCGCGGCACGCGCTGGCCGCAGTACTGGCAGCGGCCGCTGTCGCGCGCGTAGACGTTCTCGCGGCTGAAGCGAACCGCCCGCTTGACCCCGCGCACCCCGCGCAGGAAGCGCACCACCGCCGGCACCTGGAGCTCCACCGTCACCGAGCGCACCGTCCAGCTGTCGTACGACTCCACCACCTCGACCTTGCCCATGAAGAGCAGGGCCACCGCGCGCATCCAGGGGACGCGCGCCACCGGCTGATAGCCCGGGTCCAGCACCAACGTGTCCATGACTGCGCCCTCCTTTCCGCGCCATTGCGCCATTGTTTAATGAAATCCGGGAGGCAGGATTCGAACCTGCAACTTCTCGCTTCTGAGGCGAGCGCCTCTACCAAGTTGGGCCACTCCCGGACATCTCTGCAGGACTTCCTGGTGCCGGACCGAGGGATCGAACCTCGCTGTTCAGGTGTGTGGGACCTGCGCCATCTCCAGATGACAAGTCCGGCCTATTCACATTTTGGCTAATCACGAGTCGTGGACGGAGGACTCGAACCTCTGCGACGCCGGGTTTATGAGACCCGCGTGCCCTTCCCGGGCGGTCCACGGTGGTCGCGGAGGCTGGATTCGCACCAGCGATCTCCGGCTTATGAGGCCGGCGAGGACGGCTGCTCCTCCACTCCGCAGTGCCGTCTCGACGCACGCCGCGTCGATTCCTGAAAATGGTGCTCCCGGCAGGGCTCGAACCTGCGGCCTCTCGCTTCGGAGGCGAGCGCTCTTGTCCAGCTGAGCTACGGAAGCGTGTGTGCCGCCCGCGTTGCGCGGCCACAACAATGGTGTCCCGGGCAGGAGTTGAACCTGCGGCCTCTGGCTCCGCACGCCAGCGCTCCAAGTCCTCTGAGCTACCGGGACAAGATTGGTGGATCCGGCGGGACTTCAACCCGCAGCCTCTCGCGTGCGAAACGAGCGCTCTCGCATTGAGCTACGAACCCAAGACTGGTGCGCAAGGAAGGAATCGAACCTTCGTCTCCGGCGTGTCGGACCAGCGCTCTGCCGTTGAGCTACTCGCGCATATTTCAATAATTGGTGCCGCCCCTCCGAATCGAACGGAGATGTCCTGGGCTTCAGCCAGGTGCCTTGACCAACTCGGCCAGAGCGGCGTTCAGACGAAAATTGGCGGGCCGTACGGGAATCGAACCCGTTTCACTGCATGGACAGTGCAGCTGCGCTCCAAGCGCATCACGACCCATGGGTTGGCACGCCGGGATCGAACCGGCACCTCCGCGTTCACAGCGCGGCGTGCAGCTCCACTACACAAGTGCCAACACACACTTCAGAGTCCGCCCGCAGGGATTTGAACCCCGATCACACGCCTATCGAGCGCGGGTCCTGCCGTTGGACGACGGGCAGACAAGAATGGTCTGGGCAGGAGGATTTGAACCTCCAACCTCACGCTCCCGATGCGTGTGCTCTAAGGCCAGGTTGAGCTATGCCCAGACAAACCGTTACACAGTTGGTCGGGATGGCTGGATTCGAACCAGCGGCCTCACGCACCCCAAGCGTGCGCTCTCGTGACCAGGCTGAGCTACATCCCGTTAATTCATATTTCTGGACGGCAGGACTCGAACCTGCGTGGTCTCGACCCCAAACCGAGTGCTCAGCCGCTGAGCGACGTCCAGGTACTTGATAGCCCGTGCGGGAGTCGAACCCACCTTGCCGGATTGAGAAACCGGAGTCTTTTGCCGATAGACCAACGGGCCGCGATCTTCTGAAGGCTCACTTCGGAGTTGAACCGAACACGGGCGGTTTTGCAGACCGCCGCCGTCACCCGACGGCGTGAGCCATTGACGTTTCCACTTCGCCGGGCGACCGTGCCGCATGCGCCCCGCGCTGCCCCGCCTCGACGCTTCCACCTGGGCTGCCCTGACCGGCGCGCTGCTTCGGCTCGCCGCATTTCCGTTCGCCGAGGATCTCCAGGGCGACGCGCCCGTCCGCTCGGACATCGCCCAGGCGTGGGCACATTCACCGGGGCTCTGGTGGAGCTACGCGCACGTGCTGCAGTTCGGGCCGCTGCCGGTTCACCTCGAGGGAATCCTCGTCCGGCTCGGGATTCCTGGCCTCGTCGGCGCGCGGCTCGTCCCGCTCGCGCTGGGGATTGGTGGGCTCTTTCTCACTGCGCGTGTTGCGCGTCGATTGGGCGGCCCCGAGGTTTCCGCACTTGCGACGTGGGCGCTCGCGCTGAGCCCGCTGCACATCCAGGCCTCGACGACCTGCACCTCCGAAGCCATCTTTCTCTTCTTCGTCCTCGTGGCCATCGAAGGGATAATTTGCAATCGCCTTGCATTGATGATCTTGGGCGCATTCTGCGCCTCGACGACCCGCTACGACGCCTGGCTCTGGCTTCCGCTCGTATCCGCGCTTGTTGCCTGGCGAGGTCAATTCAAGATTCAGAGTTTGCTCGCCGCTTCGCTGCTGGCGTTGGGACCCGCGTCGATCCTGGCTGCGAACTTCGTGGACGGTGGACATCCCTTCGCTCCGCTCGACCACATCTCGCGCGATCACGTTCAGCTCGCGACCGCGTTTGCGGCATCGTGGAATCCCGTGCTGTGGCGGCTGGGGAACGTCGCGTTCTGGCCGGCGGCGACGCTCGTTGCGCTGACGCCCGTCTTTGCTGTCCTGGCGATTCGCGCGCTGTCGAAGAGACCGTCGGCCGATGCGCTCATCGTGCTCGCCATCGCTCTGGTGCCGACGGCGATCTATGCCGTTCGCGGATTGGCGACGGGCACCTTCCTGCCGCTGCTGCGCATGGCGCTCGTCCCTGCTGCGCTTCTCGCGTGTGTTGCGCCAGCCGTGACGCGTCGTGGTCTCACGTTGGCGATCTCGGCCGCGCTCGTGTTCGATGTCGGCGCTCTGGCCCTCGCAAATCTCGATACTCCCGTGCGAGCCCTCGCGGAGCGTGCCACGCCGCTCGAGCGCCTGCCGAGTGATCTTCGCGCGGGCGTCGCAGCGGTTCGCGAATCACCCGGCACCGTCGCGCTCGATATTGGCCCGCGCTGGGAAGACATCGTGATCGCCCATCACGCCGAGCGGGATCGGTTTGCGCTCTATTCGCCGTCGACGCCGCCGAGCCGGATCATCTCGATTCGCGGAGGCAAGCTCTACAGCGCGCTCAACAGTACGAGACGCGCTTTTGGTCGAGATTGCACACCATCTGGACAGGTGGACCGCGTGGCCTGGTGGGATTGTCACTAGAAGATTGGCTCCCCGGGCAGGGTTCGAACCTGCGACAGACGGTGGTTAACAGCCACCCGCTCTACCAGACTGAGCTACCGAGGAATGAAAAGCATGAAGCGGCCGGAGGGAGTCGAACCCTCTTGGACGGGATGGGGCCCCGCTGCCTTGCCGTTCGGCCAAGACCGCACTTCACATGCGCCCGGAGGGATTTGAACCCCCACCAACCGGGTAAGAGCCGGGTGTGCTCGCCGTTGACACCACGGGCGCATGAACCACCCCGCGCGAGCGTGCGCGCGCACGGGGTGGACCTCTGCGATTCACTTGTCAAAGACCACCTGGTGGGGACCCTGGGAATCGAACCCAGTCGACCGCGATCGCGGCACCGGCTTTACAGGCCGATCCAGTTCCATACTTTCAATGTCCCCATCAGCTATTCGTTACTTCGGGCTACACACTTCAAGCGCGGCCGGCGGGAGTCGAACCCGCCTGGTCCGGAGTGGCGCTCCGGTGCCTCACCAATTCGGCCACAGCCGCACATGGACCTTCGGAATGGAGCCCCCACCCGGACTCGAACCGGGGCCGCCGGTTTACGAAACCGGTGCTCCTCCACTCGAGCTCTGGGGGCGAAGCATGGCGGGCCGCCGAGGAATCGAACCCCGCTGGCCGGTTTTGGAGACCAGCCTCATCCCAGATGGCAGCCCAGAAATGCGAAGGCCGGGGACCTCTCGGTCACCCGGCCTCGGAGGAGCGAGCGCGTGGCTCGTTCAGAGGGCGGGTGGTCCGCACGGGCGCGGATCGCGATAGCCGCGATTCCAAAATCCCGTCGCCGCGTGCTTCGCGGGGTTTCTACCGAGATGGAGTCGAATGGCAGCCACGGGAGCGACCTCGTCGCGGGCCGGCGGAATGCCGCGCCCTCGCAGCCTTCGACGCAGGGCGCGCGCGAAGCCTGACACGCTGTGAGGGGCCTCGACGTCGCTCGGTCTGAACTCGTTGCTACCGAGGAGCTCGAATCAGCTGCTGCTGCGCCGCGCCACGTCCTGCGCGAAGTGCATCAGGTAGGAGATCGACAGGCCGCCATCCACGATCACCGTCTGGCCGTTGATGTAGCTCGCCTCGGGCATGAGCATCAGCTCCACCGCCGCGGCGATCTCGTCGGGCGAAGCGGCGTGGCCCGCGGGCAAGAACTCTTTGACGGCCTCAGCCATCTTGTCGAACGCGGGGCCCATGTAGAACCGCGACGAGTCCGTGGCCACGAAGCCCGGGTTCACCCCGTTCACGCGAATCTTTCGATCGGCGAGATCGATTGCAAAGTACTTCACCAGCACCTCGAGCGCGCCCTTGCACGCGCCGAGCAAACCGTGAAACGGCATGGGCTGAATACTATCGGCGCCGCTGACCATCACGATGCTCCCGCCCTTGTCCATCAAGGGGATCATCGCCTGCACACCTAAAATGAAGGTCTTGATGGTGACGTTGACGGTCTTGTCGATTTGGTGCGCCTTGGTGTCGAGCAGGGGCACGAAGGCCGTCGACGCCGCGTTGGCCACGAACGCGTCCAGCCGCCCGAAGCGCGCCTTCACCGCATCGGCGGCCTTGGGCATCGCGTCTTCCTGGAGCTGGTCGGCGACAATCGTGAGGCACTTGCGGCCGAGCTTGGCGATCTCGTCCTCGAGGCTCTTGGCGGCGTCGGCGTCGCGGCGGTAGGTGGCGGCCACGTCCCAGCCGCGCTTGGCCAGGCGCAGCGAGAGCGAGCGGCCGATGCCGCGGGTTCCGCCGGTGATGAGGGCGATGGGGGCGTCGTTCATGGCCGGCATGGATATCACGCCGACTGCGACGGTCACCCGTCAGCGGTGCACGGCGAACCAGCCCAGCCCGATGATCAGCGCCAGCGCGAGCAGGCCAATGCCCACGCCCATGATCACCGTGGAGCCCGTGCCCGAGGCCTTGTGCGGCCCGGACTGCGCGGGCAGCTCGCCGGTCACCTCCGGCGCGGAGTCGTGGGGCTCGACCTCGTGGTCGGTAAACAGATTCTCTGCTTGAAGTGCGGCGGCGCGGGCAGCGGGCCGCGAGAAGCCCGGGCGCACGCGGCGCGGCGGGCCGGTGATCTCCTCCACAGGAGGCGCCGCCTCGGCCTCGGGCGCGGTGTACATGGGCTCTTCGGAGAACGAGTCCAGCCCAAGCACCGTGGCGGCGATCTCGGGCTCTTCGGGCGGCGCGGGGATGGGCGGCGCCCGCGGCGGCGACGTGCGCGCAGGTCCACCGGTGATGCGCGTGGCGCCTTCGGCGTCCGGCGCCACCGGCTCCTCCGATGAAACCGGCCGCGGCGGCCCTGGCACCACGCGCGTGGAGTCGCTCACATCCAGCGGCGGCGCGGGCTGCGGGGCGACCACGCGGGTGGAGTCGATGCCGGGCGCCTCTTCCTCGAACGCAGGCATGCCCAGCGCGGTGGGCCCGGCCACACCCGGGAACGACGAGGTGCTCTTGCGCCCAGGCGCCGCGCGCATCGAGCCCTTGGACTCGATCACCGGCGGCCCGGGCCGCCCTGCGGGCTGCTTGTCCTCGTCGAGGGTGATGGGCTCGCCGGACGCGTCGAGCGCCACGGCTTCCACGGGCGTGGCCGGCGTCATCACCCGGGCGATCTGGGTGGAGCCGTCGATGTCCGGCATGCCCTCTTGCGGCGTGATCGCCGAGTCCGGCCGGATGGGAGCCGCCGCACGCAGGCGCGGATCGGTGGCGACCTTGGCAGCCGGTGGGATCGGCGCGGCCGTCGAAATGCGGCGCGGCGGCTGCGTGCCGGGCTTGGGCGGCGGTGGTGGTGGCGGCACCGACTTCTGCGGCGGCGCGGGCGGTAGCGGCGGCCCCGGCCGCAGCCCGGAGCCGCTGATTCGCGCGGCCGACTTCGCGGGCGCAGGTGCGGGCGGCGGCTTGGGCACGCGCGGATCGCTGGGACGCCGCACGGTGGTGTTCTCGCTGCCCATCGCCATCGTGTCTTCGAATTCCTCGGCGAAGAACTTCGCGCTCGAGGGCCGCAAGCGGATGTCCCGCGACATCGCCCGGCCGAAGATGCCCTCCAGCCCGATGGGCAGCTCGGGCGCGAGCTGCAAGATCGAGCGCGGCGCCTGGCTCTGGAGGGTGATGAGGTACTCGGGGATGCTGCTGGCGAGGAACGGCAGCTCGCCCGAGAGCGCCTCGAAGAGCACCACCGCCATCGAGTACACGTCGGACGAGGCGGTGAGCTCCTCGCCGCGCGCCTGCTCCGGGCTCATGTACCAGACGGTCCCCAGCACCTGGCCGAAGACGGTGAGCCCATCGCCGGTGAGGTTCGAGGCCTTGGAGATGCCGAAGTCGAGGAGCTTGATCTGCTCGGTGGTGCCGGTCTGCGCGTAGAAGAGGTTGCCGGGCTTGATGTCGCGGTGAATGACGCCGGCCGCGTGGGCCTCGGAGAGCGCGCTCACCATGCCGCGCATGAGCTCCAGCGCTTCGAACGGCTGCAGCCGCTTCTTGCGCTTGAGCCGCGCCTCGAGGTCCTCTCCCTCGAGGAACTCCATCACCATGTACGGCACGCCGTCGGGGAGCTGGTCGAACTCAAGGACCTTCACCACGTTCGGGTTGTCGAAGCTGGCGGTGATGCGTGCCTCGCGCCGGAAGCGCTCGAGCAGCATGGGATCGGCGGCCATGTCCTTGTTGAGGATCTTGATGGCGGCCTTGGCGCCGGTGGCCTTGTGTTGGGCCTCGTAGACCGCGCCCATGCCGCCCGCGCCGATGCGCCGGACGGCCTTGTAGTTCGGGCCGATATCGCGGCCGATGAAGGCGTCGCGCTCGCTGGCTCGAGGGTCCATGGAGGTGGGCAGAAGTTCGAGGTGCGCGGTGCGTCAGGGGCCTCACAATACCGGGAAATCCTGCGGTTGGATCGGTTGAATCTGGGGGCTCGGTCGACGTCCAAGGTAGCGAGCGGCCACGATGCCGCCATCCAGGAGAAAACCCATGCCGCTTCGCACCTTCAGCGCCCTGTCCCTCGCCGTGGGTCTCTGCTTCGCCAGCGTGGCTGGTGCGGCGCCCAAAGTCCCGTCCGCGCCCGTGACCCAGCACCAGAAGCCGGCGCCGCACGGCAAGGTCAAGATCGCCCACCGCCCCAAGCTCCGCGTGCAGCCGCGCGAGCCGAACAAGCTCGTGCGCCGTGGGCCGCTCAAGGTGAAGCTGCCCCAGCGCCACCTCACGCTGAACAAGCGGTCGATGGCGATCCGCAGGTAGCGGCGGCGTCGACAGCGTGAAGCGATCGGGGCCCCGCGCGAGCGGGGCCTCGTCATCTTGCGACGGAAAGCAACGGGGCCGGACCCGAAGGTCCAGCCCCGAGGCTCAGCAAGAACAGCTG
>JAFEBB010000082.1 GCA_018266075.1 Deltaproteobacteria bacterium
ACGCGCCCGCCTTGAGGCTGGATCTGAGCGATTATGATCTCTTACGACCTTGAAAGGGGTGGCGCTCCAGATCCGTAATCGTCGAGCCCGAGAAGTACCTGTCCTCCATCGAGGACAACGATTGATTCGAGGCGCCCGTTCCCACTAGGCAAGGGCAGGAACATGAAACCACCATCCCCGAACGACGTATCTAACGTCCCGGGAGTTGGCCGCGTCACGTCCACCTCAGCCGACGCTGAACTCGACGAATCATCAAGACTCGTCGCAACGACATGGAACGTTCCGCTCGCTAGCGGCGCCCGATAGAGCCCAGACTGCGTGACTGATCCGCCCGAGGCTCCTTCCAAGACACTCCATGAAATACCGCCGTCGGTTCCGCCGAGGACCGTTCCAGAGAATTGAGAACTTGCAAGCGCCACCAACGGCACTGGTCCCTGAGGCGAGACCGACACCACAGGATGAACCGTCACAGTGGTGGTCTGTGAGGTCTGGCCCGCGTTGTCTTGGGCGGTCAGTTGATATGTCGTCGTGGCAGTCGGAGTGACGAGTACTGAGTTGCCGCCCGCAATGAGAACACCATGGTCGATTGTAATTGTTGTTGCGCCTGACACCGACCAGCTCAAGAGCGAGCTGTCGCCCGCATTGATTGACGACGGCGATGCGGTGAACGAGCTGATGACGGGCCCCGTGCCTCCCGATGAGCCACTGGAGGCCGTCGATCCCGCCGAGCTACTGCTCATCGACGCTCCAGTGGTTCCCGAACCGGAGGTTCCGCCCGAGCTGGCCGCAGCTGATGCGCTCGTCGATTGCGAGCTCGATCCCGCACTACTCACGGAGCCCGTACTTCCTGTTCCCGAACCGGTTGCACCGGAAGAACTCGCTTCCCCTGTCGAGCTTCCGCTTGCCGCGCTGGCCTGGGTCGTGTTGCCCGAACCACTCGCCACGACGCAGACGCTCGGCGAGGTTTCGATGCCGCAGCGCGCGCCCGAGGGACAATCCGAGTCAGACTGGCACGACTTCTGGAAGCAGACCCCGCCACTGACGTCGAGCCGGCAGGTACTTGGAAACTTGCAATCCGAGTCGGTCTTGCAGCGCGGAGGGTCGCTCACACAGCCCGCGAGCAGGAGCAACGCCGCCAATGGGTACGGGCGCAACCTCATGAGTATCCCCTCGACAGGCGGCTGCGCCTTGCAGCCGTTCCGAGATGTCGACGCTATCCGGCGGTCGAGCACGTCTCAAGGCCGCGGCGTTGCTCACCCGCGCGCCATGAACTTCTCCGGCCCGGCCGCGAGCGCGCTCGACGCCCGCTCGCGTGCCGCGGCCACCGCGTCCTTGCCCTTGTGCATCTTCGTCGGCGAGACCGCGGGCAGCTCCGAGACCACGACGTGGACCGGCAGCCCGCGCGCTTCGGCCACCTCGACCTGAAGCTTGAAGTGATCGCGCCGCGCGATGGCCATGCCGATGTCGAGCCCTTGCGCATACGCGAACCAGCCGCCCAGTCGGTCGCGTCCGCGGCTCGGCAGGTAATGCACAAGAATCGCGTCGAGCTCGAGATCCTTCGCATCCGCGAGCGCGAGCACCGGTGCCTTGTCCACGAGGCCGCCGTCCCAGTAGAGCTGCCCGCCGATGTCCACGGCGCGGAAGAGTCCCGGATATGCGCACGTGGCGTGGATTCGCGGTGCGAGCGCACCTGTTCGAAAGATCTCCACTTCACTCGTGGTGAGGTTCGTCGCCGCGAGCGCCACCGGTACTTTGCAATCCTCGAGATTGCGAATTGGCAAATGCTGCTCGAGCAACTGTTGAAAGCGATTTCCGCGCAGAATTCCCGAGCCCGCGTGGCCACCCTTCGCCGCGGCCCATAGCGCGCCCAGCGGATCCGGATCCCAGAAGTCGCTGCGCTTCAAGTTGAAGAGCAATTCGACAATCCGCTCCGGCGACATGCCCGCGCCCGCGAGCGCCGCGACCAGGCCGCCGGCACTCGAGCCCGCGTACGCCGCCGGCGAGAGGCCGAGCTCCCGCAGGCCCGCGTAGAAGCCGGCGTGGCCGTAGAAGCCGAAGAACCCGGCCGACATCACCAGGCCGAACCGCTTTCCCTCGAGGAACTCGCGCAAGGACGCCATGTCGCTTCGATCGCAGACGCCGCCGCGCGGGTCAAATCGATTCGCGCGAGGGCAGGATGAGCGCCGAGTCGCCGAACTCGTGACCCAGGTAGCCCTCGCGCTCGGCGTGCGCGTGCGCGTCACGCAGGAGCGCGCCCGGCGCGAACGCGTGCAGCAGCGCGAAGTGGCTCGCGGTGGGCTCGTGCATGCCGGTGAAGAGCCCGTGCACGACGCGCGGCACGAAGCCGGGCCCGATGCGCAGGCTGGTCTCGCCCGCGCCAGCCAGCACGCGTCCGCGCTCGGTGGCGCAACCTTCGAGCGCGCGGACCACCGTCGTCCCCACGGCCATCACGCGCGCACCGCGCTGCTCGGCGGCCTCGAGCTCGAACAAGGTCTCCTCGGGAATCTCGTAGCGCTCGCGCAACGGCAGCGCTGCATCGAGCGCGTCGTCGCCCGTCGACGACAGCCCGGCCGCGTGCGTGAGCCGCGCCCAGCGCACGCCGCGTCGGCGCAGCGCGAGCAGGAGCTCCCAGCGCAGCGGCCGTCCAGCGCTCGGCATCTCCACGGCCCACGGCTGGGCCGCGTACGAGGTCTGCGGCGCCCAGAGCTGCAGGGGCTTGGCGAGGTGGCTGTACTGCACCGGCGTTCCAGCGGCGTAGAGCGCTGCCCAGAGCACGTCGCCGTTCGGGAGCAGCTTCACGCGCAGGAGCCGCTGGTGCGTCGAATCAACGTCGAGGACCACGGCCTCGAGCCCATGTCCAAATTGGAATCGCTCGCCGGCGCGCGCGGGCGCAGGCGCGGGACGCTCCTCGGTGCGATCGCGCCAATCACCGCTGCCGAAGAGCACCGCGCGCGCTTCGCCAGCCACTGGGGCCTCCACGAGCCGCAGCTCCATGGGCGAGCCATCCTGGCGCGCGCCTCGCAGCGAAGCGGGCAGGGTGGCCGCGTCGTTCATGACGAACAAATCGCCCTCGTGCAGCAGCTCCGGCAGCTCGCGGATACGCTTATCGTCGAAGCGGCCGGTGCGCGGATCGATGTGCAAGAGCCGCTCGTCGAGCGCGTCGTCGCTCATCCACTTCGCGGGCTTCATGGCGATGCCTCCCAGCGGCTGGCCTCGAGGCGCGCGCCGCTCTCCCAACGCTTCGTCTCGCGGATCATCGACGCGATTCGCGCGGCCACCGGCTCGGGTCGGGCGAGCGTCGAGCGATCGGCGTCGGGCATGGCATCGGCGTGCATCTGGGTGTCCATCTCGCCCGGGTCGACGCTGAGCACGCGCACGCCCGTGTTCGCGAGCTCTGCGGCCCAGATGCGCCCCATGTGGTCCAGCGCGGCCTTGCTCGCCGAGTACGCGCCCCAGCGCGGATACGCGCCAATCGCCGCGTCGCTGCTGATGTTCACCACCAGCCCGCGTCCGCGAAGCGCCATCGATCCCGCGAGTGCCTTGGTCAGCCGAAACGGCCCCACGAGGTTCACGTCGAGGACGCGCTGCAGATCCTCGCACTCGGTGTCGAGCAGCAGCGGCAGTGGCGTCTTGCCCAGCGTGCTCGCGTTGTGGATGAGCAAATCCACGGGCCCTACGAGCGCAGCGGCTTCGCCGGCGATGCGGTGGATGGCGTCCTTGTGGCCCACGTCCTCGACGATGCCGTGCGCCTCGCCACCCGCCGTTCGAATGTCGCGGACGACCTCGTCGAGCGCGCTTCGATCTCGGCCCACCAGCACCAGCCGCGCGCCTTGCTTGCCCAGCGTTCGCGCCAGCGCGGCGCCCAGCCCGCGGCTGGCGCCGGTGATCAGCGTGGGGGTGTTCTGGAGCTCCATGAGCTTCCTCCGGTCTTTGGGAGGATCTACGAACGCCCCGGCAAAAGAGTGACCGCGATGCCAAAAGATTGGCCAAAGGCTACTCTCTGGTCATGGACGACCTGCCTGCCCGTCTGGGCCACAACATCAAGCAACTCCGCGACGCCCGCGGCCTCACCCAGCAGCAGATGGCCAAGGCGAGCGGGCTGCCGCGCGCCACCTGGACCAACCTCGAGTCCGGAGCGGCCAACCCCACGCTCGGCGTGCTGCACAAGGTGGCGCTGGCGCTGCAGGTGTCGATCGAGGAGCTCATCAGCCCGCCGCGAGGTGCGGTGCGCTTCCACCCGCGCGGCACGCTTCCGGTGCGCCAGCGCGGCACGGCCACCATTCGCAAGCTCCTCCCCGACCCGATTCCAGGCATGGACGTGGACCGCATGGAGCTGCCGCCGCTTGGCCGGCTGACCGGCATCCCGCACACGGCGGGCACGCGCGAGTACCTCACCGTGGAGAGCGGCGAGATCGTGCTCGTCGTGGCGGGCGAGGAGTGGAAACTCGGACCGGGCGATGTCGTCTCTTTTCGAGGCGACCAGCGGCACTCGTACCTCAACCCCGGCGAGCGGCCGGCCATCGGGTACTCGGTGGTGGTGCTGGCCGGAGTGGCCTGAACGAGGCTGTCGAGGGTTGTCAACCCCGCGTCCCGTGCGGGTTTGGGCTGGGTCAGGCGATTCCGTTAGAATTGGTCGGACGTAGGTTGTGAGGCCGTCATGCCGTTGGACGTGGAGTTGGCAGCAGCCCGGATCCCGGAGATCGACCCTCAGGGCATCCTGATGCGCGCGCGCTTCTCGGCCCCGCCGGCGCCCGCGCAGGAGCGGCGTCCGGCCCAGTTCGCGCTGCTCATCGACAGAAGCTCGAGCATGTCGGGCGCGCCGCTCGCGGCCGCCGTCGACGCCGCCACGCAGATGCTCGGCCGCCTCGACGATCGCGATCGACTCACCGTCGTTGCCTTCGATGGCCACGCCGTCGTTCTTGCGGATGGCGCTCCGGTCGACGCGACCCAGAAAGAGGCGCTCGAGGCCCGGCTCCGCGCGCTCGTTCCAGGCGTGGGCACCAACATTGGCGCTGCGGTGACCGCGGGCGTGGCCACGCTCTCGCGCGTCCTGCTGCGCGGGGCCCAGCCGCATCTCCTGCTGCTCACCGACGGCGAGCCCAGCGTGGGCGCGCGCTCGGTGCACGAGCTCGTCTCGCTTGGTCAGGCGGCGCAGCGGCAGGGCATCACGATTTCGACGGCCGGCGTGGGCTCGCGGTACGACACCGAGCTCCTTGCGCGCCTCGCAGAGGCCGGCGGCGGCTCGTTCCACCACCTGCCGACCATCGACCACATCGCGGCGGTGATCATGCGCGAGGTGGACGGCGTATCGACCGCGGCTGCCTCGGACGTGGCGCTCTATGTCGCGCCGGCCGCGGAGATCTCGACGGTCGAGCTGGTGCACCGGCTGCCCACGCAGCACAAAGAGGGCTCGCTGCGCGTGCAGGTGGGCGAGGTGTGCGCGGGCTCGAGCCGCTCGGCGTTGCTCCTCGCCCGCGGCAACGGCACGGACCTCGGCCAGGTGCGCGTGAGCTTCGAAGAGTCGAGCGGCGGCTCGCAGTTGGTGGCGCCGCGCGCGGTGAAGGTGGGCGAGGGCGGCGAAGAGGGTCGGCAGGCGATCGCGCTCGACTGGCTCAACCTGCGCATCGCCGACGCGCTTGATCGCGGCTGGCATCTCGCCGTCGCGCAGCGTGCGACCCAGGCCGTGCAGACGCTTGAGGAAGTGCTGGTCATCGCCGGCCGGCTGCGCGGTGCGGGCTTCAACGCGGAAGAATTGCAGACCGCGATTGAGCGTGTGGAAGCGACGCGCGCGCTGATGGCCCGCGCGGATGCCGAGCGCGCCGAGCTCGAGGCGGCGCGACGTGCGGACAAGGCGTACACGCACGGAACGATGGTCTCGCGGGTGTTCCGGCGGGACGAGTAGTGCTCAGCGCCGCCCGAGATTGAAGACCATCCCGTACGGATCGCGCAGGTAGCATCGCGGCACCTTCGGGTTCTCCTCCACCACGCGGCACTTCGACGCGACCAGCTCGACCTTCGTCTTCTGCACGTCGGCGACGAGGAAGTCGAAGACCGGGCCGTGTGCCTTTCCCTTCTCCACGTAAAGCGTGAACGCGCCCGCATCGAGCCCCACGAGCTTCGGGCTGCGCGAGATCACCTTCAGCCCAATGCGCTCGTAGAACTTCACGGCCTCTGCCAGCTTCGGCGTGCGGATGATGACGTCACTCGAAGAGCGGATCTTGCGCGGCATGGGCACCTCGGCTGCGCATCCTAACTTCGCTCGTGGTATCTCGTGCGCCACCATGCGCGGCCTCGAGCAGATCCCCTGGCTCTACGACGTCTCCATGACGGTCATGGAGAAGACCGGCATGGCCGAGTGGCGCAACTGGCTCGCGCAGGGCTCGCTGGGGCGCACGCTCGACCTCGGCTGCGGCACCGGTCGCAACCTGTCGCTGATGCCGCCGGGCGCGCGGGCGGTGGGCGTCGATCCCGAAGTGGCGTCGCTCGAGCGCGCACGAAAGCGCGCCCCGAACGCGATGCTCGTCCGCGCCAGCGCCCACGCGCTCCCGTTCCGCGACGGCGCCTTCGACACCGTGCTCTGCGGCCTCGTCCTCTGCTCCATCCCCGACGCCAACCAGGGCCTCGCCGAAGCCTCGCGCGTGCTCGCGCCCAACGGCCAGCTCCGTGCGCTCGAGCACGTGCGCGGCAAGGGCGCCATGGGCTGGGTGCAGGACCAGATCCTCCCCGCGTGGAAGGCCGTGATGGGCGGCTGCCATTGCAACCGCGAGACGGAGAACGCCGTCGAGGCCGCGGGCTTCGCCATCCAGCCCGACGGCCGCCGCTCCGAGGGCGTGATGCGCCGCTTCACCGCCAAGAAGAAGCGCTGAAAGGTTGTCCGCGCTCGCGGGACCCACGGGGCAAGGAGGCTCGCCATGAGCTCGTCCATGTCCACCGTCGAGGCCGTTGAGGTTGCGCCTTTGCCGCCGATCGCTGCGCCCTTGCGACGGGTGCTCGAGGTCTTCGGGTTCTGGGCCATCTGGGTCGCGCTGGGGTTCGCGCTTCATCTCGGCGGCGAGGCGTACTTGCTGGCCGGGGTGCCGCTGACGATCGCCTTCCAGCTCCTGGTGCGCCGCCGACCGCTCGGCGAGCTCTGGATCCGCGGCGGCCCGCTGCGCTTCGACGCGATGTCGCTTGGACTCGGCGTGGGCTTCGCGGTGCTGCCCATGCTGGCCATCGTGAAGGCGCTGCGTGGGCACGCGTGGCTCGGCGCAGCCTGGGGCGTCTGCGCGCTGATCGGCGCATTCGGAGCGGGCGTCGCGTTTCGGCGGCTCGGGAAGTGGGGTTGGAAGCAGCTCGCGCTCTGCTTGCTCGTCGGGGGAAGCCTCGGCAGCGTCACCATGCTCGGCTCCGCGCTGGTGCGGCACTTCATGCTCCACCTGCCGTTCCAATTCGGCCTGCGCGCCTTTGGCGGCTCGCTGCTGCTCTACGTGGCCGTCTGCTTCGTGCTCGAGGAGGTCTCGTTCCGCGGCGCCGTCGACGCGCATCTCAACCCGCCGGGACACTGGAAGTTCGGCTACGCGGTGATCGCCTCGGCGCTCTGGGGGCTGTGGCACCTGCCCCTCGTGCTCGCCATGCCGCTGCCCACGCCGATGCCGCTCGTCACGCGCGTCATCGCCACCAGCATCAGCCTCGCGGTGGTGCACATGTTGCTCGGTGTGCCGCTCTCGTACTTCTACGGGCGCACCGGGAACCTGGCGGTGAGCAGCACCACCCACGCCTTCGTCGACGCCATCCGCAACGCGCTGGGCATGATGCCCACCTGATTTGGTATACCGGCGCCACGGAGACCGCCCATGCCCCTCTTCGAGTTCCAGTGCAGCAAGTGCGAGACGCACTTCGAAGACCTCGTCTCGCGCGACGAGGCGGCCCGCTGCCCGAAGTGCGAGAGCAAGCAGGTGAAGAAGAAGCTCTCCGTGTTCGCCGTCAGCGGCGGAGGCGAGCGCGAGGCCAGCGCACCGAGCATGGGCCCGTGCGGCAGCTGCGGCCACCCCGACGGCCCCGGCAGCTGCAGAAACTGACCGAGCCGACAGCCCTTCGCCGGGCTGGTTGACGCGCCGCGTTGGCGTCGCTATAGAACGCACTCCCGGATTGATTCGCGAATCAATCCTTCCCAGGAGCGTGCGCCATGGCGAGCGCGAAGCAGGCGAAGCGGGTGGGCCGGCGGGTGGCCATCGTGAACGGGCTGCGGACGCCGTTCCTCAAGTCGGGCACGGAGTTCATGGATGTGTCCGCGCTCGACCTCGCGGTCGGCGTGGTGGCCGAGCTGGTCCAGCGCACCGACCTCGATCCCAATTCGATCGATTTGGTTACATTCGGCCAGGTCATCCCCGGGCTGTACGCCACCATGGTCGCGCGCGAGGTCGTACTGCGCGCGGGCCTGCCGAAGAAGATCCCGGCTGCGACCGTCGCGCGCGCGTGCGCCACCAGCGCCCAGGCCATCACCGACGCCGCCGATCAGATCGCGCTCGGCCTCGGCGACGTGGCCATCGCCGGCGGCACTGACTCGCTCAGCGACCCGCCGCTCTTCGCGAGCCGGAACCTCACCAAGGCGCTGATGGCGTCGCAGAAGGGCAAGAGCCTGCCCGACAAGCTCCGTCCCTTCTCCGAGCTCTCGCCGAAGGATCTCGCGCCCACGCCGCCGGCCATCAAGGAGCCGACGACTGGCCTGCTCATGGGCGAGAGCGCCGACAAGATGGCGAAGGAGAACCACATCGCCCGGCGCGCGCAGGACGAGCTCGCGCTTCAGAGCCACAAGAACGCCGCAGCCGCGT
Organism: Deltaproteobacteria bacterium; assembly: GCA_018266075.1. Classification (GTDB taxonomy): domain Bacteria; phylum Myxococcota; class Myxococcia; order Myxococcales; family SZAS-1; genus SZAS-1. The sequence continues at coordinate 8,811 of JAFEBB010000082.1, forward strand.
GGGAAGCCGGCAAGTTCAAGGACGAGGTGATGTCCTTCCACGTCGCGCCCAAGTACGCGACCAGCGTGAGCAAGGACAACCTCGTCCGCCCCGACGCCACGCTCGAGAAGATGAGCGAGCTGCCGCCGGTGTTCGACCGCAAGTACGGCACCGTCACCGCCGCCAACGCCAGCCCGCTCACCGACGGCGCCGCCGCGGTGGTGCTCATGGCCGAGGAGAAGGCCAAGGCGCTCGGCGTGAAGCCGCTCGGCTACCTGCGCAGCTACGCGTACGCCGCCGTGGATCCCGCGGGCCAGCTGCTCCAGGGCCCCGCGTACGCCGCGCCCGTCGCGCTCGATCGCGCCGGCCTCACGCTCAAGGACCTCGACCTCATCGACATGCACGAGGCCTTCGCCGCGCAGGTGCTCTCCAACATCATGGGCTTCGAGAGCAAGGCCTGGGCGGAGAAGGAGCTCGGCCGCGCGCCGCTCGGCGAGGTCGACCGCACCAAGCTCAACGTGAACGGCGGATCGATCTCCATCGGCCACCCGTTCGGCGCCACGGGCGCGCGCATCGTCACTCAGCAGCTCCGCGAGCTGAACCGTCGCGGCGGACAGTTCGGCCTGGTCACCATCTGCGCCGCCGGCGGCATGGGCGCGGCGCTCGTCCTCGAGAGGGAGTAGCCAATGCGAAAGCTCCAGGAAGTCGACACGTCGAGCTTCAAGGTCGAGAACGTCGACGGCATCGCGGTCGTCACCTTCGACATCCCCGGCGAGCCGGTGAACACGCTCTCCGCCAAGAGCGCCAACCAATTCCGCGCGCTCATGAACGAGCTCGACGCGGACAAGACCGTGCGCGGCGCCGTCTTCATCAGCGGCAAGCCCGACAGCTTCATCGCCGGCGCCGACATCGCCATGCTCCGCGACGTGAAGACCGCGGCCGAGGGCGAGAAGATCTCCCGCGACGGCCAGGCCGGCTTCCGCGAGGTGGAGAGCCTGCGCTTCCCCATCGTCTCCGCGATCCACGGCGCGTGCCTCGGCGGCGGCTACGAGTGGGCGCTCGCCACGCACTATCGAATCGCGACGGACTCGCCGAAGACGTCGATCGGTCTGCCCGAGGTGCAGCTCGGACTTCTCCCGGGCGGCTGTGGCACGCAGCGCTTGCCGCGGCTCATCGGCGCCCAGGCCGCGCTCGACATCATCCTCGCGGGCAAGCAGGTGAAGGCCGCGAAGGCGCTCAAGCTGGGCATGGTGGACGAGGTGGTGCCGCCGTCGATCCTGCGCGACGTGGCCATCCGCCGCGCGCGTGAGCTCGCCGACGGCAAGCTCGTGCCCAAGCGCAAGAACGTGGGCCTGCGCGCGGTGACCGCGGCCAAGAAGCCGGCCAACGTGCTCAAGGCGCTGCTCTCGCAGCAGACCTGGCAGGAGGCCGCGCTCGAGGAGAACCCGCTCGGCTTGAGGGTGCTCTTCAGCCAGGCGCGCAAGCAGGCCTTGAAGAAGACGCGTGGCCACTATCCCGCCGTGGAGAAGGCGCTCGAGGCTGTTCGCATCGGCATGGAGAAGGGCATCGAGGCCGGGCTCGAGGCGGAGTCGCGCTTCTTCGGCGAGCTCACCGTCGACGAGACCAGCAAGCGGCTCATCGAGATCTTCTTCGCGCAGACCGCGCTCAAGAAGGACAACGGCACCGACGATCCCAAGGTGAAGCCGCTCGAGGTGCACAAGATCGGCGTGCTCGGCGCGGGATTGATGGGCGCGGGCGTGGCCGCGGTGAGCGTCGACAAGGGCTACGAGGTCCGCATCAAGGACAAGGACGACGTGGGCCTGCGCCGCGGCCTGCACCAGGTGCGCGACATCTTCGACGAGAAGGTGAAGCGCAAGAGCCTCGGCCGCATCGAGCGCGACGTGAAGATGGCCCAGGTGTCGACCAGCACCGACTACACGGGCTTCAAGAGCGCGGACCTCGTCATCGAGGCCGTGTTCGAGGACCTCGCGCTCAAGCACCGCGTCCGCGACGACGTGGAGGCGCTGGGCAACGACAAGATCATCTTCGCCTCCAACACCTCGTCGATCCCCATCACCGAGATCGCCCGCGGCGCCAAGCGGCCCGAGCGCATCATCGGGATGCACTACTTCTCGCCGGTCAACAAGATGCCGCTGCTGGAGGTCATCACCACGCGCAAGACGCTGCCCGAGGTGACCGCGACCGCTGTGGCCGTGGGCAAGCGCCAGGGCAAGACCGTCATCGTGGTGAATGACGGCGTGGGCTTCTACACCTCGCGCATCCTCGCGCCGTACCTGCACGAGGCAGCGCTGGTGGTGACCGAGGGCGCCGCGCTCGACGCCGTGGACAACGCGCTCGTCGACTTCGGCTTCCCCGTCGGCCCCATCACGCTGCTCGACGAGGTGGGCATCGACGTGGCCAACAAGGTGGCGCACATCATGGTCACCGCGTTCGGCGACCGCATGGGCGACCCGGCCTCGTTCGAGAAGGTGGTGGCCGACGGCCGCCTGGGCCGCAAGGCGAAGAAGGGCTTCTACCGCTACGACGCCAACGGCAAGAAGCTGAAGGGCGACGAGGCCGTGGACCTGACCGTCTACGACGCGCTCCCTGGCGGCCGCGAGCGCAAGAAGATCGACCCGCACGCGGCGGCCGAGCGCATCGCCCTGCAGATGGTGAACGAGGCCGTGCTCTGCCTGCAGGAGGGCATCCTCCGCTCGCCGCGCGACGGCGACATCGGCGCCATCTTCGGCCTCGGCTTCCCGCCGTTCCGTGGCGGTCCGTTTAGATATATCGATACCCAGGGCCCGAGCGTGGTGCTCGCCAAGCTGGAGAGCCTCGCCGCCAAGCACGGCAAGCGGTTCAACCCGGCCGCGCTGCTCGCGGAGAAGGCGCGCAAGGGCGAGAAGTTCCATCGCGAGTGAGCTGCTCCGCACACTCGTCCCGGCGATGCCTGGGCGAGTGGCTGGTGGCCCGTGGCTGGTTCGGACTTGCAAGTTGGTGTGGTGGGCGTGATTTAGTTCGCGCCTGCCAGCCACCAGCCTCTGACCCGAGCGCCTCATGCATCCGTTGCACGACATCCGCGTCGGCGAGCAGATCGAAGAGCACTTTCCGGCGGTGGTGGAGATCCCCTCGGGGAGCAAGCTCAAGTACGAGCTCGACAAGAAGACCGGCATGCTCATGCTGGACCGCGTGCTGTACAGCTCGGTGCACTACCCGGCGAACTACGGCTTCATCCCCCAAACGCTCGCCGGCGACGGTGATCCGCTCGACGTCCTCGTGCTCATGCAGGAGCCGCTGCACCCGCTGACCATCGTCCGCGCGCGCGCCATCGGCGGCTTCCGCATGCGCGATGACAAGGGCGTGGACGACAAGATCGTGGCCGTGGCCATCGACGATCCCGCGTACAGCGAATACGTCGAGGCCGCGCAACTGCCGAAGCACGTGACGATCGAGCTGCGGCGCTTCTTTCAGGATTACAAAGTCCTCGAGGGCAAGCTGAGCGAGGTCGACGCGCTCTACGACCGCAAGCGCGCCAACGAGGTCATCCGCGAGTCGCTCGCCGCGTACCGCAGCGAAGCCGGCTGGGATAAGCCGTAACAACTTTCGATTCACACCGAGGGAAACATGGCCGTCTCAGTCGGCGTCAACGCGCCCGAGTTCACGCTGGAGACCACCGAGGGCACCTTGAACCTGCGCGACCTGCGCGGCACCAAGGTGGTCCTCTACTTCTACCCGAAGGACGACACCCCGGGCTGCACCCGCGAGGCTTGCGACTTCCGCGACAGCATGAAGCGCCTCGAGGGGCACGGCGCGGTGGTGCTGGGCGTGTCCAAGGACAGCGTGGACTCGCATGGCCGATTCCGCCAGAAGTACGGGCTGCCGTTCTCGCTCGCGTCGGACCCGGGCAACGTGGTGGCCAAGACCTATGGCGCCTTCGGCAAGAAGATGATGTACGGCAAGCCCGTCATCGGCACGATTCGCTCCACCTTCCTGCTCGACGAGCAGGGCACGGTGAAGAACGTGTGGTCACCGGTGAAGGTCGACGGCCACGTGGACGCGGTGCTCGCCGCCATCGAGGGCAAGGAGGCGCCGCCGCCGCCGAAGAAGAAGGCCGCCGCGAAGAAGGCCCCCGCCAAGAAGGCCGCGGGGAAGGTCGCGCGCAAGCCGGCGAAGAAGGCCGTGAAGAAGCCCGCGAAGAAGAAGTCGCGCCGTTAGGTCATGAAGTCTTTCGCGCTGGCGCTGGCGCTGGTGCTGTCGGCGCCGGCGTCGAGGCCGGAGAGCGCGCCCATTCGGCTGCTCGCGCTCGGCGACTCGTTCACTGCGGGAACCGGCTCCACGCCGCAGCAGGCGTTTCCGCAGCGGCTCGCGGTGCGCTGGCGTGCGCGCGGGCTGCAGGTCGAGGTCGATGATCCGGCCGTGAATGGCTACTCCACCCAGGAGCTCATCGATCGCGAGCTCGGCGAGCTGCAGAGCTTCAAGCCCAACCTGGTCACGATCGCCATTGGGGCGAACGACATCGTCCGGCATCGCGAGCTGCCCGAGTTCCGCAAGAACGTGCGCGAGATCCTCGCGGCGGTGAAGGCTGCGGGCGTGCCGCCGATGCGGATCTGGGTGCTGCCGCAGCCGGACTGGTCGCGCTCGCCCACGGCCCGCGCGTTCGGTGAGCCTGCTGAGTTCGCGGCGAAGATTCACGCCTACGACGCGGTCTTGAAAGAAGAGGCACAAGCCGCGGGCGCGACGTGGGTGGACCTCACGCCGCTCTTCGCCAAGCAGGCCGACGCGAAGATGCTCGCGGACGACGGGCTGCATCCGTCCTCTGCGGCGTACGACGCGTGGGCCGAGCAGCTCGGGAAGCGGCTCCGAGTCCTACTTTCCGGCTGGGAGCTGCAGCATGCAGCTGGCCTGAATCGAGAGCGCGACCTCTTCTTGCGAGATGGCCTGCTGGTTCACCGCGCCGGGCACGGTGCAGCTCGCGGGCATGAGCGTGTGCCCGGGGGTCGATGCGGCAGCCGCGAAGTCCTTCGCGCGCATGGTGAGCTTCTTCTCCAGCTCGGCGCGGAACTTCTCCGGATCGCGAAGGCGAGGGGTCGGCTGCGAGAAGCCGAGCGTGTAGCCGGTGTTGTTGTTGCGCGCGTTGATGGCGAGCTCGTCGGCGATCTTGTGGAGCTGTGCGACGACGTTGGCGCGCGTCCAGAAGTCCGAGTCGGGCAGGGGAACGGTGACGTCTCCCTCGACGCTCACGCTCAGCGACTCGGAACCTGTCGACTTCCGCCAGCCCGCGGCCTGTGCGCCGAAGTTCTCGGCCTTGAGCTGCGCGCCAGGGAGCGCGGCGCTGAGTCGCTTGGACACCTCGTCGAACGCGACGTGGCACGTGTACAGCGCGCGCTCCGGATCCGGATTCTCCGCGCGCACGGTGAATGTGAGGAGGAGCGCGTCGGGCTTGGCCACCACGTCGGCGACGACGGGCAGGCGCGTCTGCACCTGCGGCTCCGATTCGTACGAGCGCGACTCACTCAGCGACGATTGTGCCGCCGCCGTGGATGCCATCGAGAGAAGCGCCAGCAGGACGATTCGATTCATCAATTGCTCCAATTCAAATCAGCGGGTCTCGAGTGTGGTCTGCGGCGGGCCGATGAACGAGCGCCGCATCACGCCGAACCAGGCGCCGAGCAGCGCCGCGATGAACAGCGCAAAGCCCACGCGCGCGACGCCATCCAGCGGGAACACGAAGAGCACCATGATGAACGCTGTCCACGCGAGGGCGAGCACGTTCGTTGCCGCGGAGAAGCGGCCAAGATCCCACGGGCCGCGCCGGGTCCAGGTGCCGCTGCGGCGCGCGAGCAAGCCGGCGATGATCGGCATGCCGTACGAGGCGTAGAGCGCGATCGTCGAGAGCGCGGTCATCGCGTCGTAGGCGCGCGCGTAGAGCGCGACCACGAACGCTCCCAGCACGCTGACCCAGATGGCGATGTGCGGACTCTTGAAGCGCTCGGACACGCGCGAGAGCCGCGCCGAGCCGGGCAGGCCGCCGTCGCGCGCGAAGGCGAAGATCATGCGCGAGTTGGAGGTGATGCTCGAGAGCCCGCAGAACCACATCGCGCCAATGACGATCCACGCCATCGCGTCGCCGAGCCGGCCGCCGAGCGCGCCGTGCAGCACGAAGAGGAACGGGTTCTCGGCGGCCATCGCAGCGGGCAAGTCCGAGATCGCGAGCGTCACCGCGATGAGCAGCGCATAGCCCGCGAGTCCGCTGAGCAGAACGGAGAGGATGATCCCGCGGGGCGCGTTTCGCGCGGGGTCGACGGTCTCCTCGGTGACGTGCGCGCTCGCGTCGTAGCCGGTGTACGTCCACTGCGCTTGCAGGAGGCCGATCAGGAAGCCGTAGAAGTACCCCTGAGGCGCGGTGGTCACGCGCGTGAGCATGAAGGCCGCGGGTTGGTGCGGCGCGAAGAACGCGAGCGCGGCCACGACGACGAGCGTCCCCAGCAGGTGGTGCCACGCCGAGACGAGGTTGAGCAGCTCCACCGCGCGCACGCCGAGGTGGTTCAGCAGCCCGTGCGAGACGAGGATCGCCGCGAAGAGCGCGAGCGTCGGCGCGCGTTCCTCGGGAAGACCGAGGACAGGTCGCAGGAAGTCCGCGAGTCCGTAGTCGACGCCGGCCGTCACCGCGACCTGGCCGAGCAGGTTCATCCAGGCGGTGCCGAAGCCCCAGCCGCGGCCGCCGAGGATCGACGACCAGTGGTAGAGCGCGCCCGCCGTGGGATAGCTCGACGCGAGCTGCGCCAGCGAGAGCGCCACCGGCAGCGTCATCAGCGTCACCAGCGGCCAGCCGGCGAGCATCTCGAACGGGCCGCCGTTTCGCAGCCCGTGGCCGTAGAGCGTGACCGCGCCGGTGAGCACGCTGATGACGGAGAAGGAGACGGCGAAGTTCCCGAATCCGCCCAGGCCGCGTCGGAGCTGCTGCAGGTAGCCGAGCTTCTGGAGCTCAGCGGCGTCGGCGTCGAGGGGCGCCTCGGCAGCGATGGCTACCGGCTCCTCGCGCGGCGCGTCCCCCGGCTGCACTCAGTGGCCCCCGGCCTTCTTCCACTCGCCGAACGCCTCGGCGGCTGCGGACGCGAAGCTCGCGCGCGCGGGCTTCCACCCGAGCGCGAGCGCACGCGGGGCGCGCACCACCTGGTCGATGCAGAGCGCGTCCGAGAGGCCGCCCATGGTCTTCTTCGCGTCCTCGCGCGAGACGTGGTTAACCTTTCCGTTACACCCGGCGGCCTGGCTCGCGGCGGTCGCGGCTTCGAGCTGCGTGAGCGACGCGCCGTCGACGCCGTGGAAGATGCCGCCCGCGGCGTGCTCGAGCACCAGGCGATAGAGCTGCGCCAGGTCGTCGCGGTGGACGTAGGGCACGTGGTTCTTGCCGTCGCCCACCACGCGCGCGGCGCCGTCCTTCGTCGCGGTCGCGAACCAGTCGCCGGTGAGGCTGCCGTGGCCGCCGTACACCAGACCCGGACGGAGGACGGCGGTGTGCAGCGTCTCGCGCGCGGCGGAGAGGACGCGCTGCTCGTGCGCCGGTCGCCAGGTCACGCCCGCGAACGGCTCGGCGGTCGACGCGTCCTCGCCCGCGCCGCTCGGACAATTGCCGAGCACCCACACGCCGCTGGTGAAGACCAGGCTCTTGGCCTTGCCGGATTGCGCCGCCTCGATGAGGCCCTCGATGCACGCGCGGTCCTTCGCGGGCGTGTCGGAGGCGTAGTCGACGGCCGCGTGCACGAGCGCGTCGTGCTCGGCAGCGGCAGCGCGCCAGGTCGCAGGCTGGGCCATGTCACCGCGGATGGCCTTGGCGCCGGCCTTCTCGAGTTCCGCGGCCTTCGCGTCCGAGCGCGCCAGACCGCTCACGCCGTGGCCTGCCTTCAAGAGGGCGTTCACCACCGCCTGGCCAATGAAGCCCGTCGCCCCGGTCACGAACACGCGCATGTGCAGCCTCCGAGCCGCGATTGTCGCGACGCCGAGGCGTGACTCGCAAGGCCAATTCGGCCGCTTGCTAGGCCAGCAGCAGAGCGCCGGTCATCAAGTTTCCGTGCTCGGGGCGGCCGGGCGCAGGACAGCCCTGCTCGCCGAAGTGGAACGCGCCCGCCATCGGCACTTTTCCGATGACGCTCTGGAGCGAGGAGACCATCGCGTCCGCGCTCGGCTCGATGGCGAGCATGCAGCCCGCGCAGTAGACGAGCAGCACGCCCTGCAGCGCGTTGGGCTGAATGCCACTCTCACCGAGCGCGCGCATCACCATGTTCGCCGGACGGCCCTGCAGGCCCACCTTCGTGGAGCGCACCAGGGTCACCGTCTCGCCGACCTTCACCTCGGCGAACGTCGAGAGCGCGCGCTGCGGGAGCACGATGCGCTCGGGGTGCACCAGGGTGAGCCCGCCCGGTCGGACCACGCCCAGCGGCGAGAGGGTGGTGTCGCCAAGGATCACGCCGCCCGCCTCGAGCGCGCCCTTGAGCGCATTGCCCATCCAACCGTTGTAGACCTCGGCCGCGGGCTTGCCGTCGATCTCGAGGATCATCCGGCCCTCGCTGCGCGTCACCGTGCCCTTGTGCTCGGTGGGCATGGCGCCGGAGACGAACGGCGCCGCCAGCTTGCCCGGCCACTCGATGAGCGCCAGCGCCGCGCCCGAGGTGAGCCGCTGCTCGTGGGTGAACACGCTCCACTTGCCGGAGATGTCGTCGTCGGCCGCGGAGCCGCCGAGCAGCGCCACCTTGGGGCCGAGCTCCAGGCCCGCGCCGCGGAAGAGCGACTCCTCGCAGCCGGGTGTTCCGTGGAAGAGTGCCACGCGCGTGTGCACCGTCGCGCCCATCGCGGCCGTGGCCGCTTTCGCGAGGCGGCGACCCTGCGCCTCGTCGGGCGCGGTGACGGCCTCGCTCACCACCGCGGCGCGCGCGCCCGTGAGCCAGAGCGCCGAGGCGGCCTGACCGCGAAGCAGGCCGCTCCCAGAAACGACCGACTGGCAGGACGTCACGCCCACGAACGGCGTGCCCGGGAGCGCCCTGGCGAGCTCGGTGCGGAGCGCGTTCACGTCGTAGCCCACGCTGCAGGCGATGAAGCCGAAGCTCGGCGCGGCGCCGCGGACCGGCGCGGCGAGGTCGGCGGCCGCGGCGGCGGCGTCGGCAGCGCGGGTCTGGGCGGCGATGCAGCGGGCGGGCATGAAGGCTCCGTTCTCGAGCGGGCGCGAGAAGTCGCACCCGGAGTGTGGCCTCAAGCGTGTGTGATTTCGAACAGAGAGTCGAGGCGCAGCGCGGCGAGCGCCTGGCTGCCCGCTAGCTCGCGGTCTTGCTCCGCGCGATGGGCCCCAGCTTGCCCTTCGTGGCCCGCAGGTAGTCGGCGGGCGCGAGCACGATCTGCGTGCCGCGCACGCCCGCGGAGACGGCGACCTGGTCGAAGAGCTCGAAGGTCTCGTCCACGAAGACCGGGTAGTCCTTCTTGCCCGCGAGCGCGGTCACGCCGCCGCGGATGTAGCCGGTGAGCGGCTGCACTTCCTTGAGCGCCACGGTGTCGATCTTGCGGTCGCCGGTGAGCCGCGCGAGCGCCTTCAAGTCCAGCTCGGCGTCGCCGGGCACCACCGCCAGGCACACGCCCTGGCGATCGCCGCGCGCCACCAGCGTCTTGAAGACCTGCTCGGCGGGCATTCCCACCTTGCGCGCCACGCTCTCCGCCGTGAGGTCGTTCTCGTCGACCTCGTAGTCGCGGAGCTCGTAGCGGATGCCGAGGGTGTCGAGCAGCCGGGCGGCGTTGGTCTTCATGCAGCGGAGAGCCTACACCGCGCGACGCTTAACCGAACGGTTAATCGGCTAGCTCGGCTTCTCGAGCTCGCTGGCGCCGTTGCCGGCCTTCTTCTCCTGCTCGGCGATCTCGCGCTTCACCTGCGCCATATCCAGCTCTTTGACCTTGCCAATGATCTGGTCGAGCGCCTCACCGGGCAGCGCACCGGGCTGGGCGAAGAGCAGCACCTGGTCGCGGAAGACCATCAGCGTGGGGATGCTCATGATCTGGAAGGCGCCGGCGAGCTCGCGCTGCTTCTCGGTGTCGACCTTGCCGAAGGTGATGTCCGGATACTTCTCCGAAGCCTTCTCGAAGGTGGGCGCGAACATGCGGCAGGGGCCGCACCACTCCGCCCAGAAGTCGAGGAGCACGATGCCGTCCTTCTCGACCGTCTCGCGGAAGTTCTCGGCGGTGATCTCCTTGGTGGCCATGGCGTCTCCAGGGTGGGGCGGCTAAAACCAACGTTAACTCCCCGGTGCCCGCCGCGCTCGTCCCGCTGCGGCCCGGGCAAGCAAGAGGCCCATGCCGCTCCTCGCCGAGATCTCGCCCGACGCCCAGTGGCTCCTCGACGCGCTCCAGGCCGACGCGCGCGGCCCTGCTCCGGCCTGGGCGGGGATCTCGGCGTTCCACCACCTGCGCACGCGGCCCGCGGAGGAGCACCCGGCCTTCGGGACGTCGCTGCTCCAGTGGCAGCGGCTCCGGGCGCGCTACGGCGGGCGGGCGCCCGAGGTGGCGGCCGAGGCCTTCCTCGCCATGCCGCGCACCGAGCGGGCGTGGGGCGTGCCCGCGCGCGTGCTCGAGCTCTGGGCTCGCCATTCGCCGCTGCCCATCGAGGTCGCGGGCCGAATCGTCGCGCTCGATGTGCTGCCGACGCTGGAAGCGGCGCTGGTCGCGGAGGAGCTGGCGCTGGGCGCGCATGAAGGCGCGCGGCCCTCGCCGGGCGTGCTGCAGCTGGTGTCCACGCGGCAGGGCACAGGGTTCGCCGAGGCCCGCGCGCTGGCGCTGCTCGAGCGGTTCGTGCGCGGCGATGTCGAGGGTGAGGTGCTCGCGTCGGCCCTTTGCCCGGGCCTGCTCGACGAGAGCTCGCCACACCTGCCCGAGGTCACGGCGCGACTCCTGGGCGGACTGACGCATCCGCACGCATACGTTCCCGAGCTGACGCCGGCGCTGGACGCGGTGCTGGCCCAGGTCCGACTGGCGGCGTGCGAGTGTCCGGCCAAGCATCCGGCGGCGCAGCTCGCGCACCGCGCGGTGGCCTGCGCGCGTGCGCTCGCGGTGGACGACGTGCTCGCGCTCGCGCAGCCTGGCCGCGCCGCCGAGCCGAATGCGGGCGTGAAGCTGCCTCTCGCGGCCGACGTCGCGAAGGCCTTGCAGAAGGCCGACGAGTCGCTCGCCATCCGCGTGGCGCTCGCGTTTCCGGCGCTCTCGGGCGCGGCCGAGAAGGGGCGCAAGCTCGCGGGGCTCACCGCCTGGCGCGCCGCGCGCGATCCCGACGTCGCGCTGAGCCAGGCCCACGCTGCGCGCGCGAAGCTCGACGCCGGGTCGCGTCAGCGCTGGGACGCGCTCGCGGGCGGTGCTCGCCCAACGGAAGCTGCGCCGCAACCGGGCTGGGCGGATCGCCTGCTCGAGAGCCTGCGCTCGGGATCCGAGCTCGCGCTCGAGGACCTCTTGAAGTCGGAGCTCGACCTCTCGGGTGTGCTCTTCGAGTCGCCGAGCGGGCCGGGGCTGCTCACGCCGGAAGGCAAGCTGCGCAATGGCGTGCGCGCGTGGCCCGCGCCCAAGCAGGTCCGGCTCGCGCACCCGGTGGACCTCTTCGACGCCGAGCGCACCGCCTGGCAAGCGCGGCTGCTCGCGTCGGGTGCGCACGCGCTCGTGAACCAGCCCTTCCGCGAGACGCACAAGGCCGGCGGCCGCGAGCCCGGACGCAAGCGGCTGGAGCGGCTCCGCGGCGTGCCGCTCGCGCCGGCGGCGCTCCACTTCCTCGCACGACGCGGCTGGTTTCCCACGCTCTCTCCGGTCGAGATCCCCGTGGAGCTCGTGCTCGGCGAGTGGAACGCGCGCTTGCTGGCGGAGCCCGGGCCGACGGGGCCCGTGAACGCGGGCGTGGAGTTCTGGCACGCGGGCAAGAGCGTGCTGCTCGGCGAGGTTCCACCGCGCGTGTTCTCCGAGGCCTGGCGCGACGTCGACGAGGCGCTGGCGCTGTCGATGCCCGACCGCTCGTACGTTCCATCGCCGGCGCGCGCAGACTTGCTTCGGCTCCTGGGGCCGCGGCTCGGCGCGCCAGACCTGCGCGTGGAGAGCGACCACGTGGCGTTCACCGCGCACGGCCACCCCGAGCGCATCACGCTGCACAACGCTCGGCCGGCGGATGGCGAGCTGATCTCGGAGGGCGAGGCGCGCGCGCTGGCGCAGTGGCAACTGCCTTTCGTCGACGACGGCGGTGTGGCCGCGGTGCTCGTCGGACGCGTGCTCGAGCGCTTGCAGCCCGACGAGGCCGAGGGCGAGTCCGAGCCGAAGGAGGGCAGTTGAGCGAATTGCACCTGCGCCTCGCCGGCGTGACGCGGCTCGCGCTCGATGGGCGCGGCCCGCGCGACGGCTACGTGTTCGATCCGCACCGGCTCGCGTTGCCGTGCTGGGCGCTCGCGCTTCAGGAGCACAACGCGGGCCCGGCGCTGCTGGTGACGTTCGATCGCCACCTCGATCTCGCCGTCCCCAAGGAGCCCACGCGCGTGCCGGAGCGCGAAGCGGGCGTGCTCGCCCTCGATGCGCACGCGCGGCTCGAGCTCGACGTGCGCAACATCGATCACATCGTCGCGGCCATGGAGGCCGGCGTGGTGGGCGACGTGCTGTGCTTCGCGCGCGCGCGTCCGCAGGGCGCGCTCGAGAGCGGCACCTACGCCGATCGGCGGGGCAGGGCGCACCACATCGACGTCGCGCCCACGCTCGAGGATTGGCTCGATGGCGGCGGCCGGCTCGCGCACGATGGCCCCGCACTGCTCGACATCGACCTCGACTGCTTCAGCTCACCGAGCGACGCGGATCCGCGCGCGATTCTCCCTTGGCCACAGGAGCTCGTGCGCGACGCGCTGCTGCCCGAGGGCTCGGCCGACTTCTGGGGCGCCCTGCTCCCGAAGACGCTCGCCCTCACGCTCGCGCGCGAGCCGTACCACGTGGGCGGGCTCCTGGCTGCCAATCGGCTCTTCGAGGTGGCGGCGCCGGTGCTGTTCGAGGAGCTGCTGGGCGGGCGAGTTCCGTAGCTGGCGCGCGAAATCGCTGCTATCCACGTGCGTCATGGGCTTGCGCCTCGTTCCCCTCGGCGGTCTGGGCGAGATCGGCATGAACGCGATGGTGGTCGAGGCCAATGGCCGTCGACTGCTCGTGGATTGCGGCGTGCTCTTTCCGCGGCTCGAGCGCGGCCGCGGCTTCGACGTCTACGTTCCCGACCTCACCTACTTGCGCCAGCAGCTCGGCGCGCTCGACGCCATCGTCATCACCCACGGCCACGAAGACCACCTCGGCGCGCTGCCGCTGCTGCTCCGCGAAGTGCAGGTGCCGGTGTACGGCGGGCCGTTCGCGCTGCGGCTCCTGGAGAATCGCCTCGAGGAGTACGACATCGAGGCGGATCTCCACACGATGCGCGCCGGCGATCGCTTCTCGGCGGGCCCGTTCGAGGTGGAGTCGATCCACGTCAACCACAGCATCCCGGATGCGATGGGGCTCGCCATTCGCGGCGAGTTCGGCGCGGTCGTCCACACCGGCGACTTCAAGATCGATCCCACGCCGTTCGAGGGAAAGCCCACCGACCTCGAAGCGTTCAAGCGCGCGCGCGGCGCGACCGTTCTCCTCAGTGACTCGACGAACGCTGAGCGCGAGGGCACGACGCCCAGCGAGACGGTGGTGGCCAAGACGCTGCGCGAGATCGTCGAGGGCGCGACCGGACGCGTGGTGATCACCATGTTCGCGTCGCACCTCATTCGGCTGCAGCAGTTGATCGAGGTCTGCGCCGCCACCAACCGCAAGCTCGTCGTGGTCGGCCGCGGCATGACCGAGAACCTGCGCATCGGGCAAGAGCTCGGGATGCTCCGCGGCGCGAGCGCGGTGGTGATTCACGAGGACCAGCTCGACCAGCTCAAGCCGCACGAGGTGATGCTCGCGACGACGGGCGCGCAAGGCGAGCCGCGCTCGGCGCTCTGGCGCATGACCTTCGACCCGGAGTGGAAGCACCGCATCCGCGCGGGCGACCTCGTCGTCTTCTCGGCTCGCGCGATTCCCGGCAACGAGCTCTCCATCCAGGAGCTGGTGAACGGGCTCTGGGAGCGGGGCGCCACCGTGCTCACCGGGGAGAGCCACATCGGCGATGGGCACATCCACGTGTCCGGCCACGCATCGCGGGACGAGCAGAGGCAGATCCTCGAGGCGGTTCGGCCCGAGACCTTCATTCCCATTCACGGCGAGGCGCGGCAGCTCGCGCGGCACATCCACCTGGCGCGCGAGGCCGTGCCCGATGCGCAGTGCCTGCTCGCGCGCGACGGCGACATCGTGGACTTCGCCGCGCCCGGGTCCGCGCAGGTCACGGGGCAGGCGCCGTTCGGCCGCGTGGCCCAGGCGACGCGCGCCGGCCCGCTCGTGCCGCGTGAAACCATTCTGTTACGTGGGCAGCTCTCCGAGGGCGGCGTGGTGAGCGTGCTGCTGCTCATCGATCGCTCGAGCGGCATGCTCCTGCGCTCACCCGAGCTGCACGGGCTGGGCCTGGTGGATCCGAACGGGCTCATGCTGCTTCGCGCGCGAGAGGACGTTCGCGACGAGCTGGCGACGCTCTCGGACTATGCGCGCCGCGACCCCAACGAGATCCGCGAGGCCGCCATCCGCGCGGTGCAGCGCACGTTCCGCAAGCAATATGAGCGTCGGCCCGCGGTGCAGGCGCTCGTGGTCGAGGTTTGATGTAACCGGGAGGTTTCAAATGCCTTCGTTCGACACCGTCTCGAAGATCGATATGCAGGAGCTCGACAACGGCATCAACCAAGCCAAGAAGGAGATCGGCTCGCGCTACGACTTCCAGGGCGCGCAGGCCACCATCGAGCTCGCACCGGATAAGAAGACCATCCAGCTCAAGGCCATCAACGAAGGCAAGTTGGAGGCCACGCGCGAGGTGCTGTACCAGAAGATCGCCAAGCGCGGCGTGAGCCTCACCCATGTCGAGACCGGCAAGATGGAGCCGGGCGCCGGCCAGAGCATGAAGCAGACGATCACGCTCGTTCAGGGCATCGCCATCGAGAAGGCCAAGAAGCTCGTGGCCGCCGTGAAGGATTCGAAGCTCAAGGTGCAGGCCAGCATCCAGGGCGATTCGGTGCGCGTCACCAGCAAGAGCCGCGACGAGCTGCAGGAGTGCATGAAGCTGCTGCGCTCGAAGCAGGACGAGTTCCAGATCACGCTCTCGTTCGAGAACTTCCGAGACTAGCGCGACGCGACTTCGGCCAGCTCGGCGAGGTCGCGCACGGCGAGGTGGTGCGGCCCGGGTCGCGCGTGCGGGCGCTGGACGAACACGCACGTGAGCCCGAGCTCCATCGCGGTCTTCAGGTCGTAGTCGGCGTACGCAGACACGTGCCACCAGTCGCGCGAGAAGGGCACGTTCATCGCCTTCGACGCGTGCTGCCACACGCGCACGTCCGGCTTGTATGCGCCGACTTCCTCCGCGCAGATCCAGCCGTCCATCGGTTGCTGGAGCTGCGCCTCGACGCCCGCGCGATGCGCGAGGTCGCTGTTCGTCGTGGCCGCACAGCGCGCGATCTTCTGGAGCCTCGCCATCGCAGCCGGCGAGTCGGCGAAGAGCGGCCAGTGCCCGAGCGACGCGCCGATCGAATCGGCCTTGTCGGGCGCGAGGCCGAGCACATCGATGAGGCTCCGCGAGGTGATCTGTCGGTAGCGCTGGAACGCGCGCTGCTCCGATGCACCTTGATGATCGACGACGCGATCGAACTCGCCGTCGCGCAGCGGGCGCCCAGCAGCCGCGCACGACTCGGCCAGGCCACGACGCCAGTCGAGCACGGTGCCGAAGATGTCGAAGGTGATGAGCTGAATCACGACGCGCTGAACGAATCAGTTACGTCACTGCGCCTGCGGAAAGCTGTTCGTCGGTGGCGGGGCAGGGGGCGGCAGGTGCTTCGCCGCCTTCTTCGCTGCGCACGCCTGCACGTCTGCCGGAGCGACGACGACGCCCGGCACCTGCACGCCCGCGAAGAGCGGCTCCATGCAGTTCTTGGCGAGCCCCTTGCCGAGCTTGGCGCCGCCCTTCACGAAGCCCGCGGCGGCGCACGCGGCTTCGACGCGCTTGCAGGGATGGTCTGCGTGCGCCGTCGCTCCGAAGAGCGAGAGCGCAGCGACCAGCGAAAGGGTCTTCACGGTCACTCCCTAGAAGCGCTCGATCTCGAAGCCCGGATCGTCCGAGGCCTCGCTCTTGGCCGGCTGGGCAGCCGGCGCGGGCGCAGGCGGCTGCGACACCGGCCGCTGGGGCGCGACCGGAATGCGAGGCGCCGTCGGAATGGGCGGCGCTGCCGGAGCAGGCCGGGGCGCGGCGTGCGAGGGCGTGTGGGCCACGGGCGCCGGAGCCGGCGCGGGCTGGTTCGAGGCACCAAAGCCCGCTTGCCCCGGGATGGGCCGCGAGCCGCCTTCGAAATTGTCCCACTTGCTGTCCGAGGTGGCGCCGATGCCCGAGACACGCAGCGCGAAGTCGTCCGGATTGGAGGCCTGCCGCAGCGCCTCGTCGTAGCTGATCTGCCCGGCGCGCAAGAGCATCATCAGCGACTGGTCGAACGACTGCATGCCGTACGAGTCGGTGCCCTGGGTGATGGCGTCGTGCAGTTCCTTGGTGCGGTCCTTGTCCTCGATGAGCTCGCGGGTGCGCGCGGTCGAGACCAGCACCTCCACGGCGGCCAGGCGGCCGCGGCCGTCGGCGCGGGGAACGAGGCGCTGGCTCACCACCGCGCGGAGCACGCTGGCGAGCTGCATGCGCACCTGCTTCTGCTGGTAGGGCGGGAAGACTGAAACAATACGGTTAATCGTCTCGGTCGCGTCCAGCGTGTGCAGGGTGCTCATGACGAGGTGGCCGGTCTCGGCGGCGGTGAGCGCCGTCTCGATGGTCTCCAGGTCTCGCATTTCGCCCACGAGGATGACGTCGGGGTCCTGGCGCAGGGCGCTCTTGAGCGCTTGCCCGAACGACACCGTGTCCACACCCACCTCGCGCTGATTCACGATCGAGCGCTTGTCGCGGATGAGGAACTCGATGGGGTCCTCGATGGTCATGATGTGGTTGGTCTCGGTGGCGTTCACGTGGTCGATCATCGCGGCCAGGGTGGTGCTCTTGCCCGAGCCCGTGGTCCCCGTCACCAGCACCAGCCCGCGCTCGGCCAGCGAGATCTTCTCCAGCACCTTGGGCAGGTTCAGATCGGCGATCGACTGGATCTTGAAGGGGATGACGCGAAGGACCACGCCGATGGTGCCGCGCTGCTGGAACACGTTCACGCGGAAGCGGCCCAGGCCGGGCACGCCGTAGGCGAGGTCCACCTCGTTCTGGGTCTTGAACTTCTCCTTCTGGAACTCGTTCATGATCCCGAAGGCCATGCGCGCGATCTCTTCGGGCGGAAGCCGCTTTCCGTCCTTGAGCGGCACCAGCGAGCCGTCCACGCGGAACATGGGCGGCAGGCCGGCCTTCAGGTGGATATCCGAGGCGCCGCCGCGCAGCGCAATGGTGAGGATTTCGTTGAGCTCCATGGAGTCGTCGCCTCGAGCGGGTATGCGCCAACAAAGGCGCTCCTCAAACCCTAGCACCAATCGCCAACGCCCTTCATGACGCCTTGCTACGAGCGAGCAGCCAGTGCTTTTCAGAGCAGGGAAAGCTGCTAAATTGCGCACCGGTCACATTCGGGCCGACCCACCTTCCAGAGGGAATTCAATGCGCGTCTCCGTACTCGCCGCTCTCGCGGCGGCCATGGCGCTCGTCGGCTGCGGCAGCTCGAACAGCTCGAGCTCCAGCAGCGGCAGCACCGGCGGTTCCACCACCACCACCACCACGACCACCACCACGAGCTCCAGCACCTCGTCGACGAGCACGTCGTCCAGCTCCACCGGCGGCAGCTCGGGCAGCACCAGCAGCTCCAGCAGCTCGTCTTCGGGCAGCACCGGCTCGGGCAGCACCTCGGGCTCGAGCGGCAGCGGCAGCGGCTCCAGCGGCTCGACGGGCGCGAACCTCTGCGCCAACTACCCGCAGCCTTGCGTGGCGTTCGTCTCGGGCGTGGATGACGAGAACTCGATCAACGCGGGCATGGCCACCGCCACCGACGGCACGACCTTCGTGTTCAGCGCGGGCAGCTTCACCTTCCAGAACAGCCTCAACGTGCCCCAGGCGATGAACAACATCACTCTGGTGGGCGCGGGAATGGGTCAGACCACCCTGGACTTCAGCAACCAGGTGGCGGGCTCCGACGGCATCGACGTCATCGGCGGCACGGGCATCACCTTCCAGGGCCTCACGGTGCTGAACGCGGCGCAGAACGCGATCAAGGTGCTCAACAGCACCAACGTGATCTTCGAGGCCGTGGAGACCACCTGGACCAACGTGGCCGACCCGAACAACGGCCCCTACGGCGTGTACCCGGTGGGCGTGACCAACGTGCTCATCGAGGGCTGCCACATCGTGGGCGCGTCGGACTCGGGCGTCTACGTGGGCCAGAGCAACAACATCGTGGTGCGCAGCAACGTGGTCGAGGGCAACGTGGCGGGCATCGAGATCGAGAACTCGTTCAACGCCGACGTCTACAACAACAACACCCACGACAACACGGCGGGCCTCCTGGTGTTCGACCTGCCCAACCTGCAGCAGCAGGGCGGCCACGACGTGCGCCTCTTCAACAACACCGTGGTGAACAACAACACCTCGAACTTCGGCCGCAGCGGCGACATCGTGAGCATCGTGCCCGCGGGCTCGGGCGTGATCCTCATGGCGAACCACAATGACGAGGTCTTCGGCAACACCATCACCGGCAACCACACCGCGGCGATTGGCGTGATCAGCTACTACGTGTCGCAGATTCCGGTCACCGACCCGAACTACTACCCGTTCCCGTACAACGACGCGATCCACGACAACTTCGTGGACGGCAACGGCGCGGCGCCCAGCGCGAACCCGGCGCAGCCCATCGGCTTCCTGCTCGCCAACGCGAACACCAACCACCAGTTCACCGGCGGCCACGTGGTGGACGAGCTGTACGACGGAATCCTCGACCCGAACTTCCCGACCGACGTGGGCTTCACGCTCCCGCTGCCGGATGCGGGCATCGACACCACCAACAACCCGATGGTGATCTGCTTCAGCAACAACGGCGGCGACGGTGGCGCGGCCACCTTCGGCAACCTGCACCTCGACCAGCTGCAGATCTACGTGCAGTTCCCGGACGGCGGCTTCAACCCCGGCTGGGACGGCGGTCCGGCGAGCAACGTGGGCGACATCGTCAGCCAGGATGAAACGCCGTACTCCTGCGTTCTGCCCGCCGTCACCTCGCAGGCCGGCGGTTGGCTCGACGACGGCGGCCCCTGATCCGGAGCTGAGTCGTGAAGCTGCGTTCTGCCATCCTCCTCCTGGCGCTGGCTGCATCGGCTTGCGCCGGGAGTACCCCTGCCTCCGACGCTGGCGCGACGGACGCCGGGAAGGACGCTGGCTTCACGACCGAGCAGGACGCCGGTCCCACGGACGCTGGCCCGGTCGACGCCGGGCCAGCCGACGCGGGCCCGGAAGACGCAGGTCCCATCGACGCAGGTCCCATCGATGCGGGTCCCATCGATGCGGGTCCGGTCGACGCAGGTCCGATTGATGCGGGCCCGAACGACGCCGGGCCGGTGGCGTGCATCCCCGGCGGCGACGGCGGCTACGTGCACGTGCCGCCATTTGGTTCGATCTCGCAGTACTGCATGGTCTCGCTGGCCGCCGACGGCGGCGTGGCGTTCAACCCGAGCGTCACGCCGTACGATCTCAACACGCCGCTCTTCAGCGATTACGCGGTCAAGGTCCGCGGCGTGTGGATGCCCCCAGGCACCAGCGCGACCTACAACGACACCAACGCCTTCACGTTCCCCGTCGGCACGGTGCTCATCAAGTCCTTCGGCCTTCGCAACGCGCGCGGCACCAACGTCCGCTGGGTGGAGACGCGCCTCCTCATCAACACCGCCGCTGACGCGGGTTGGAAGGGCTACGACTACCTCTGGAACGACGCAGGCACCGACGCCACGATCAACTACGGCGGCGGCATCGTGCCGCTGACCTGGATCGACATCGATGGAGGCCCGGTCCCGGTCTTGTTGGATGCCGACGGCGGCGACGCCGGCCCGGCCTACTACCTCGACGTCGACGCCGGCCTGGTCAAGTTCGCCGACGGCAGCACCGTCTACTACCCCATCCCCAGCTACGGCCAATGCCAGCAGTGCCACGAGTCGTACAGCGTGATGACGCCCATCGGCCCGAAGGCGCGCAACCTCAACAAGAACTTCGACTACGCCACTGGCACCGAGAACGAGCTCGCGCACTGGACCGACGCGGGCATCCTCACCGGCGCACCTGATCCTTCGCAAGCGCCAAGGGTCCCCGTGTGGAACAACCCGAGCACGGGCACCCTCAACGAGCGAGCGCGCGCGTACCTCGACGTGAACTGCGCGCACTGCCACAGCGAGGGCGGATTCGCTCGCACCACAGGCTTGTATCTCGGGTGGAACGAGGACGGAGGGGTCGGCGTCGGGAAGGCGCCGGTTGCAGCAGGCCCGTGCACGGCCGGCCTCGACTTCGACGTCGTCCCGGGCGATCCAGCGGACAGCATCATGATTTCCCGCATGAGGTCCATCTCGCCCGGTTGCATGATGCCGCTCATCGGTCGCACCGTCGTCGACACCGAAGGCGTGGCTTTGGTCAGCGACTGGATCACCTGCCTCGGCTTTGACGGCGGCTGTCCGTAGCGACCGCCCTCATCGCGCCGATTGCGCCAACGCGCCGTACGCCTCGCTTCGCTCGGGTGTGGGGGCAGGGCGCACGTGCGCTGCAGAGATGCCCGCTGCGACAGCTTCTGCTTTTGGGGAATGAAAAATCGCTCCCCTCAGAAGCTGCTTGAAGGCGTCCTCGTCACGGTCGATCCACCGCGAACATCCTGACCGACGGCGAGCGCAGCGACCCGAATGCAGTGCTCAGGCTCCTGCCCCTCGCCCACACAGACCACCCAGAAAAATTTGACGGCACCGAGGAGGTCGCTGCGTTGCCTCGTACCTCGGAGGCAGTGCATCGCACCGAGGAGAATGCTCGTCTCGCCTCGACACACCCGCGGCCAAAAACTTGCGGGCTTCAACATCCAGGTCGACGCTTGTAGCACCATGTCGAATACAAACATCGTCCCCCGTCCCCCCCGCGTCCCGTTCGTTCGACCGGTGCATGTGAGCCGGGAGGACGGCTCCGGCGCACAGTGGCTCCTCGCCTCCAACCTCTCCGAGGGCGGCATCTTCGTCCGCTGCGGAGAGCCGCCCGCTGCCGGCACCAAGCTCCGCCTCGACCTCGAAGCGCGCGGCCAGACCCTGCGCTTCGGCGAAGGCGAGGTCATCTGGTCTCGGCCCATGGACGTCACCCGGCTCAACCAGGGGCTGCCGGGCTTCGGCATCAAGTTCACCGAGCTCTCGGCGGAATCGTCCGCGCTGGTGAAGCACCTCGTCGACGTCGGCGGCACCGGTCGCGGCCAGGCCAAGACGCTGCCGTTCACCTCGCCCGAAGCCTTCGTCCATCGCTCGCGCGAGCCGCTGCACGCGCCCGTCGCCGCCATGGTCGAGTCACTCGTCGCCACCGAGAAGGCGCCGACAGGCGACTGGCCGATGCTCAGCCCCATCGAGGAGAAGAAGATCAGCCAAAAGGTCGTCGTCGACTTCGCTGCACTCGGTGAAGAGCCCTTGAGCCTCGGCGTCGGCGCGCCGCTGCACGACGATGAGCCTCGCCTCGATCGCGAGATGCTCAAGGCCAGCATCGGCACGCTGCCGGAGCCGTCGCAGCTGCCGCGTCGCTCGAACGGCATCGCGAGCGTCGCGGCCGGCTTCGCGCTCTTCGCCATCACCGCGGGCGGCGGCTTCTACGCCTGGCGAGGGTTCCACACCGCCATGGACTCCGACGCGACCAACGAACCGGTCACGGTGGTCACCTCGAAGCCCACGTCGCCGGAGGGCGAGGGAGAGCTGACCGCGGCCACCGTCGAGCCCGAGGACGACGCCGAGGAGGCCGCTGCGCCCGAGCCCGCCAAGCCTGCGGCGAAGCCCGTCGTCGAGGCGGCGAAGCCCGCGCCGAAGCCGGTCGAGGCCGTGAAGCCCATCGAGCTCAAGGTCGTGATGCCCGCTGTCGTGGCCAAGGCGAAGGTGGTGAGCGCCGAGGTTCCGCACGTGCCGGCCGCGAAGCCGAGCCCGAAGCTGCCTGCGCGTGGGGCGCAGATCGCGCTGCCGAGTGGCGCCGCCAAGGCCGTGGCAGTGTCCGACGACGGCGCTGCGCTCGAGATTCGTCCCGAGCTCGCGCCCGGTGCCGAGATCGACCGTGTGTTCGCGCTCTCGTCGCCCGCGCGCCTGGTGATCGACCTCAAGGGGCCCACGCCGCACGGCACGCCCAAGGTCGAGGGCCGCAACGGCGTCACCGCGGTTCGGCTCGGCATGCGTCCCGGTGGCACGCGCCTGGTGCTCGACCTCGTCCGCGAGGCTGCGAAGGTGAAGAACCAGGACGGCGCCATCACCGTCGAGCTGCACTGAGCTCGACGGATGTCGCTCGAGATCGGCGCGGTCGAAGAGTTTGGCTACGAGGTGAAGACGCACCACCTCGCGTCCGAGCTCGAGGGCAGTGAGGGCGGCACACTCTTCCCGAAGGTCTACTCCACGGGCGCGATGGTGGGCTTGATGGAAGCCACCTGCGCGCGGCAGCTCGCGCGCACGCTCGCGCCCGGTGAGATCTCGGCGGGTGCGGGCCTCGAGCGCGTCACGCACACGGCGCCCACGGGCCTCGGGTCACGCGTGCGCGCGCGGGCGATCTATCGCGGCCTCGAGGGAAAGCTGCACCGCTGGGACGTCGAGGCCTTCGACGCGCACGGGCTCATCGGCACCTGCATCCATCGTCGCGTGGTGCTCGACGCCCAGCGCTTTCACAAAAAAGCGCGCGAGCGGGCGAAGGCGCCGACGTAGAGAGTTCCGACGAAGGCTAGAGAGTTCCGACGAAGGCTAGAGAGTTCCGACGAAGGAGTTCCGACGAAGGTGTCGGGGCTAGAAGCCCCTTGCTTATAGGGCGTGAGGTATCACTTCGCTTGTCGGGGCTCACCAG